>NZ_JBALMR010000022.1:274-92077 GCF_036963165.1 Bacillus sp. JJ675
TTTAGATGCGGATGAGTTTATTTATGGTGATATCAATGAAATAAAAAACAATATTATCCCAGGAAATGTATATCAAATGGATAGACTAGAATATGTGTATTTTAAAGATGTTCCATTTAACGAAAATATTTTAGATAAAATCAGATACAGAAGAAAAAAATACCAATCTGCCAAATCGATGATTTGTCATGATAAGAAGCACTATATTGACTATAAGATCGGCAATGGAAATCATTATGTTTATTATAAAGGGAAGCAAAAAATAAATGGTAAATTAAATTTAAAAATAGCACATTTCCCTTATAGATCAACAAGTCAATTCATTAATAAAAACATTCTGAATTGAATTTCACTTATGTTTAACAAACCTAAACTTCTGAATGCTGAAAGTACAATAGGTATCCATTGGAGAAACTCATATAAATACCTGCTAGACAAAAATGTGAAATTAACTTCTGATGAATTATTTTTATACCTTTATAAAAGCACCGATAAAGACGCTTTTAAAAAGGAATTGATATATGAGCCGTTAGATATTAATAATTTGAATTTAAAGTACACAAATATAGACAATGAAAAATCGTTGGAGTATATGTTAATAAAAGACCTTGAAGCAGCTATAAATCATCTTTACGAAATTAAACATAATAGTTCAGCACAAAATAATTTTGATAGAGCCGTTAAAAATGAAGAAGAAGACGATACCGGCTATATTTATAATGATGTTAAATTGTTAAATAACGCTAAAGTATATGCCAAAGACACTATCCCTAGGATAAGAAGGATTGGAAACGAAGTGGAACTATCAGGTGCGATAAAAGGTATTTCAAACGGAAATGCTGGTGAATATATCGAATTTCCAAAAGATTTAGCACCTGATAGAAACTTCCAATATACAAACGTCTCGTCTCATACAAGCTCTGCATATTGGCAGGTCCAACCAAATGGACGACTAAAGCTTCTAGGGGTTACCAATAAAAATGCTGATGAATTGTCATGGTATCCTTTTCATATTCGGTGGTTTGTTTAAAATATCTCAAAAACCCGAATGAGACATTTACGATCTCCATTCGGGTTTTCTTTTATATTTAATAGCATAGCTTTAGTGTAAGATCAGACTGATAAACTTTGAGATTGAATTTCAATTTCTTCAAAACAAACTTCCCTATAAAACATTTGCATAGCCTGAATATTATAATTTTCGTAGTCAAATTTTTTATATTTCTTTTTATAATCAAGGTCTTTTTGTAATTCGTTTATTTCAGAAAGTGCTTGATTACAATTTTGGCCACTAATTCTTTCTTTTATTGTTAAAACTTTATCTTTGAAACTTTTTTGTATGACGAATTTTTCCATTTCAATCAAAAGGCCTTGAATATTATTTTGAGCAAGTATTCCGTATCCATCTTCCAATATACTCCTAGATCCGGCAATATCAGTAGCAATAATAGGTTTGTTTAAAACTAGAGTTTCCAGCAATACCATGGGTTGACCTTCATGATTTGAAGATAAAACAAAGCAATCTGCTTTATTGATTAAATAAAATGGATTTTTCAATTGTCCTGTGAATATTACTTTTCCTTCAATATCCATTCTTTTAACTAATTCAGTCAATTTCCCCTTTAAAACTCCATCACCAATAATATAAAGTTTAATATCTAAATCGTCATATTTATTAACTAATTGATAAAATGCCTTAATTAATTTCTCTTGATCCTTTTCTGGCGATAATCTTCCCATATTGACGAAATTGATTCCATTTTCATTAGGAACTTTAATGCCTTTTATACTCAAAAGTCCTCCATTTACTTCTTCCTTTTGAATAATATACTCTTCTCCGTCAAATTTTTGAATAGTTAAGTCATGTTTTTCGACAGCATTAATTATTTTTTCTACATTCAGAGAATTATGCACATAAACCAATTTTTCTGAATCTACATATTTTTCTAGGCTTTTGACATTTAAATCCCTAGTATGTTTTGCAACAGACACAACTTTATCAAATAGTTTATAGAGCGAAAAAACAATACCCAACTTCTGTTTATGCTTATATTTCCCATTTATCTTCTTTTTCGTTTCTGCATACATATCATTATGTTGGTATATGCTTTTCTTAGAGAAATCACCAAAAGCCATTATCATTGTCCAAAAAGGTACATAGCCACTAAAATCAATTGCAATATCAATCTTTGCATTCCCCAGCATACGATTGATTTCTCTTTGATAAATTTCCCCGGGGTTTCTTCTTGCAAGTTCTTCAGTATATCCTCTTCGATTCATTAAACCATGCAAGTACCATTCCTTGATTGTTAAATTCATGCTTCCAACTCGATAAACTCTCTTAGTTTTTTCATTTAACCTATTTATATTGTAAGAAGACTCAGAGTCATAGGAACCCTTATCAATTACGACTACATTGTACCTATCATAATCAATATTATTCAATAAATTAATAGCTGAAGAAGTTATCCCGTTATTGAGAAATCCTCCACAATAAATTAAAATATTTTTCTTATCCGGCTCTTTAACATCAAATATACAATCATCTTTTTTTCTATTTTCATCAAAAATTATATTTACTACCTTTTCGGTAGAATCTCCAACTCTTTTTATAAATTTTTTATTCATTTCATGATAAATCGAGTGATATTTTTTTTGTACATACTCTATATTTTCTACATTTTTTGCAACTTCATCGGTTGTTTGACAAATGGGGCCAGCCAGAGTATTAACATCCAGGTACATACCACGCTTTTTTAAATACTGTGTTTTATCATACATAAAATAAATGATGGGTTTATTAGTCGCCATGTAATCAAAGAATATACTTGAATAATCCGTTATTAATATATCTACAATTGATAATAATTCATTTGTATCTATATAATCAGGAATACATTTCTTCATCAATACTTCATTATGTTTGATGTGTTTAAATAAAAGTGTATGTACCTTTAGAATAAGTTGATAATCACTAGGAAGCTTCTCGTTTAACTCTGTAATATGATTGATGAGCTCCTCATTAATATTGGAAACATTTCCAACCTCGCCTCTCCACGTTGGCGCATAAAGAACAGTTTTTTTATTTGGATCAAACTCTATTATATTATCTAATGTTTTTCTTATTTCGTTTTTATCTGTATCAAAAGTTAAATCCATCCTTGGATAGCCCTCTTCAATGATTTCCCCGTTATACAGACCTCTTAAGTCATGCGAGTCTATCAATTTTTCCGAAGTAAACTTATTAGGTGAAAGAATATAATCACAATGCAGAAAGTTTCTTTGAATATTTTTATGTTGCCCAATAGGGCCTTCCATATCTTTACCGAGAGTTTTTAGAGGGGTTCCATGCCAAGTGTTAACGTATATCTGCCCCTCTTTTTTTTGGAAATAAGGAGGGAATGTAACATTATTAATTAAGTATTTTGCTTTAGTTAAATACTTTATATACTCTTCACTATGTACTTTAACAAACTTTACATTTTTTGAATTTTTGTACTTTTCGGCATAAGGGTTGTCCTCTTGATCATTTAAGGCCCAGACATGAGTAAATCTCTTATATTTCTCGTCATTCACTAAAAATTTAAATAATGCATAAGGATTGTCATTCATAGCTTTGCCATGGTATGATTCATAGAGTATTATATTAGAATCGATATCATTTTTTTAAAAATTTACAGTATAATCGACCGAACGTTTAAAGTTAATATTATTTCTATAAGTTCTAAATGGATCTAATAGAAATTTCACTTTTCTTTTTGCTATTTTCACTTTTTTCTTCATTATAATCCCCTTTAATTGATTATTTATAAAAAAATAAATTTTTATGCTCTCTTCAAAATTGACTGCACAAGAACCTACAGAATTAAATCGATTTCCAAGAAAAATAAACATGTTTTCATATCTTTGAATTTATACATGGGAACTATAATAACATAATTCTATTTAAAAGTTAAGACCAATTATGGGACAGTTTACAGGGGGGGAATTACCTAGTTATAGACAAAAGAGCCATCGCAAATGCAACGGCTCTTTTTGTTTCAACTATTCAAAAACCTTCTCCACAACTCGCTCAGACGATTTCCCCGTCTCCAGATAACAGAACTTCTCATAGAAAGGCTCGAATATATCCGGCAGGCGGTAGTCCGGCGATTCCGTTTCCCTGATTTTTTTGATGACTGCGTCCGTCGTTTTGACGAGCGGGCCCGGAGCTTCTTTTTCGAAGTCAAAGTAGAAGCCGCGCAGTTTATCGCGATATGTCTCAATGTCGGGAACAAAGAAAATCATCGGCCGCTTCAAATTTGCAAAATCGAAGAAGACGGAAGAGTAGTCCGTGATCAGCAAATCGGATACCATGTAAAGCTCGCGGATGTCCTCATATGAAGAGAAGTCGTATGCAAACCCTTGGTATGGCTCAAGGTCGAAGTTTTCAGCCACCAAGTAGTGCATCCTGAGGACGATCACATAGTCATCTCCGATTTCCTCCCTCATTTTCGCCAAATCCAAATCAAGGTCAAATTTGTATTTTCCCTTTTTATAAAACTGATCATCCCGCCATGTCGGCGCATAAATGATCACTTTTTTGTCAGCCGGCAGCTTCATTTTTTCTTTTAATGCGCGAACCGTTTCGGCATTGTTGTCCGTATGGAGAAAATCGTTTCTCGGATAGCCGGATTCGATCATCGTTTTATTGAATTGGAATGCACGGGCAAAGATCTCGGTTGAGTATGCGTTCGGCGAGATTAGATAATCCCATTTTGATGCTTCCATCGTGAAATTCTTTTTGTATTTTTCCGTGTTGGTGCCTGGCATATGGACTTCATCCATATCGACGGCAAGACGTTTTAGCGGCGTGCCGTGCCATGTTTGAAGATATGTCGTGTGCTTCGGCTTTGGAATCCATAAAGGCATGCGGCTGTTTACAACCCAATATTCGGCTCTTGCCATGGCAAACAGCCACTTCAGGGTAAACCTTTTGATGTAAGGAATGCCTTTTTCCTCAAAGATATCTGTATAATCCGGATTTACGCTCCAATACATGTCGTAATCCGGTTTGTTCTCTTTCATATATTCGTAAATCGCCCGCGGATTACAGCTGTACTGCTTTCCGGCGAAGCTTTCAAAAATGACGGTCTTCTTTTTGACGGGCAGTTTTGCAGCAAGTCCGAAGGTGAAATAATATGCCTTTTTCACGCCTCTGTCTATTTTCTTCTTCAGTTTATTTTTTCTTCTGCGGAAAAAGGAAACAGCCCTGTTCTTTTTCCCGACGACGAAATAAACAGCCCTTGTTTTAAATGTATAATCATTCATTCTTAAGCGCATCATTCTCTTTTTCTTTTGCGGATAGACATGAAAACGCGCCGGGCCTTTTTCCGTTTCGAGAATCGTAAATTGGCTGTTTTGCGGATTCGCTTTATCTTTCAGCATTAACGCTTTGCTTCGTTTAACGACTTCCTCGCCTGTTTCGGGATCTTTGTCTTTGCCTATAAATTCGATATGAAACTGAAACATGGCAGGCATAACGTTTTCTTCGTAAAGCTTTTTAAGACCGATTCGCACGGTAAAACCGGCATTTTTTTCTTCTTCCAAAGGAAATTGGAAAAGCCTTTTTTCCTCTGAATCCGAGATTTCATTTAACACAAGCCGTCTTTGCTTGACGCCGAATCCTTCACTGTCAAGCAAAAAAGCATATCCCTTAAGCGTCAATTCACCTTCAGGATTTAATTCGACACGCTCAACTTCAGCAACGGCTTTTTTCGTCAGAACCTTCAAAGAAAAGTTTCCTTTTTTGGTCGTATACGGAAGGAAGAAAACTCCTGCTTCATCATCCCGCTTCCAGGAAAGTTCAATCGGTTGAAACTCTGTCTTCATTCTTTTCTTCAGAAGGATGTCAGTCATGTCCTCAGTCATCCGATATGTCGCATAGAAATCAACACACCCCGTCCCTCTGACATGGCTTAAAAGGTCCTCTAAATTGATGACTGTCTTGTATCGCTGTTCTTCTGATCCCCCCACTTTTTCGCAGGGGAACTGCAGCTCTTCCTTTGATTTCCGATTGACTGCCAGCAGACCAATTTCTTCAGCAGGGGCTGAGCTTTCAAAAGAGAAAACGAGGTGGACCTGCCAATCTTTCATTTTTAGATCGATTAAATTGCATTTTATTGCAACTGCATTAACCATAAAATAAGTCTACTCCTCTTTTATCAAATCCAATTAGCAGAACGTTTTTCACTTTATTTTCAAAGAAATATTGCCTTTTACGGTTTTATAAAAAATATACGTTTTTTGATTGATGTCTTTCTCAGATTTAACATCTGTATCCTTTATTAAATTAATTCTTTCATAATCATTATACACAAGATACATGACATATCCACCTGCGCGCAGGTCAGCCAATTGTTGAATGGTCAGCTTCAGGCTGTAGGAACCGTCATCTTCTGCAGTCACGTTGAAATCATGATCAATATTGGCTTTTTCCCTGTGCTGAAACTGTATTCCGTTTATATTGACTCTTTGTTTGCCGTAAGCGGAAAAATTCATGACAAATACATCATCGTTAAATTCGTGGCTGTTTACCTCTGCATACAGCGGTATTTCGATCAGTTTATATGCTTCATCTTTTAAAGGGCCTTCATAGTAAGCTGTATCACCTTTAATGACGATTTTTTTATTAGGCTCCTTTTTCGACCAGCGGAATAATTGTTCGATCTCGTCATACCGTTTTTCTTTCAATAGATCAAAGGCGATTTTATGCATCGGCTTGAAAAACGTTTCGGAAATATCGTATTTTGTTTTCTTTAAGATCCCCAGAATTTCTTTGAACTTTTCATAATACTCTTCTTTGCTTTCGCTCTTTAAGAAGTGGTGCCTGTCAAAAAGACGGGTAATGGCATCGAATTCAACCAGGCGGTTGATAGCCATTTTCTCTATATCTTTGTCCAGTTTTTTACTCAAAACGTATTTCATGACGGCTATGTTTGAGTCTGTTTTTTCTATAATATTTGTCTGTTTCGTCAGTGAACCGTTATTTTCATCCAGCCGGTTCAGATAGTAGACAGGGTCTGTTGTGGTTGAAATTTCACGGCAATTAAATAAAACATCCATGAAAAACTGCTTGTCCTCCGCAAATTTCATTTCAGGAAACCTGATCTTGTTTTCCTTGATAAAATCGAGGCGCATCATTCTAGCGCGCGGGCCAAGATGATAAAAAATGTGCGGAATCGAAAGCGGAGAAACATTCAGTCTTTTCTTCACAGATTCATATTTGCCGATTATTTTTTGACCGCCTGCTTCAACCTGTATGGTTTTCCCTACCGCGTAGTTGACTTGACTCTCTTCTAGTATTTTATATAAACTTAGAATTCCATTCGGGGCAAACCAGTCGTCTGCATCAAGAAACGTGATGTATTTCGCATTTGCCAATTCGATTCCCAGGTTTCTCGGATGGGCCGGCGTTCCGGTATTGGTTTCTAAAAGAACGACCGTGATGTTTCCATAAAGGTCTGCATATTCGTTCAGGATTTCCCTTGAACGATCTGTTGAACAGTCATCAACCAAGATTAAAGATATGCGATGAAAACCGAAATTTTGTCTGATGACCGAGTCTACCGTTTCTTTGAGATACTTTTCCGCATTGTAGACGGGAACGACTACTGCCACTTCTTTTTTCTCTTCTAAAGCATCTCTATTTAATACCTGAAAACCATGTTTTTGAAGAATATCTTCCTCTTTTTCAGTTCGTTTAAAGTTAAATAAACGATTTATATTCATTTATTTTCTCCTCTATCCATAGGAATTTGTGCAATACAAATATAGCTAAACAAGCTCAAAATTACAAGAAGTACTTTTCCTTTTTCAGGAAAAGTACTTCTTGAAAGAACTCTATTTCTCTTTCCATTACAGGCCGGCGATTTCCTCTTTGATCTTTGTCGTCGAAATTCCTTCTGTTCTCGGCAGATAGACGACCTCACAGTGTTCTTTTAAGAAATCAAATTTTCCTTCCCAGTCATCCCCCATGACAAAAACGTCAATATCATGGTCGATGACATCCTGGACTTTCTGATCCCAGCTTTTTTCCGGGATGACTTCATCGACGTAGCGGATGGTTTCCAGGATGAGCTTGCGGTGCTCATAGCTATGATAAGCTTTTTTCTGTTTTTGAAGGTTGAACTCGTCCGTAGAAATCGCTACGACAAGATAATCGCCCAACTGTTTGGCGCGTTCCAATAATTTGATATGTCCCCAATGCAATAAATCGAACGTTCCGTATGTGATGACTTTCTTCATGTTAAATGTACTCTCCTTCCTAATCTATAACGTTCAAAAACAACTATGATTAACTTTCCGAAATTTCTCTATCCGAAAAACACGTATACTCTTCACTAAAAAAAGACAATTTTTCCGCATGTCTTCACTGATCATTTATTATAGCACATTGCATATTAAACGTTAAGCATTGTAAATAGCAAATGAAATTCCAAATTTTGTTTTAAGATTCATCCCGTTTCGTCTGATGTCTGAAGACAGCGTAAAAAATCTTAATCTGCTGTAAAGATATTGTTAAGCTTTTATGAATCATCTATGTTAAAATATACGTTAGACCGATGGAATTTTTGGGCTGTTTTTTTCTTAGACATTTTCATTTCGTTTAAATATAAATTGGACTTTTATATCGGAAGGAGGAGACGATGTTGCAAACAGAGCGAATTTATAACCTGTCATATGTAAACGCCGATTTATCCGGCTTTTTGCATCATCTTGAGAAGTCATACATTAATCAGCGGGTCGGTGCTTATATCGCCACCGTCAACCCAGAAATCGGATATGCAGCTGCGAAAGACAGCAGCTACTGCGACGTTTTGTCAGCAGCGGATTTTATACTGCCCGACGGCATCGGCGTCGTGATGATGTCAAAGCTGACGAATAACCGGTTAAAATCTAGAATTGCGGGATATGATGTGTTTGTCAACCTGCTGAAGATCGCCAACGAAAAACAGAAAAGAATCTTTTTATACGGTGCGAAGAAAGAAGTCAATCAAGCGGTCGTGGACCGCATCTCTTCTGAATATCCGGGCATCAGCATTGTCGGTTATTCAGACGGCTATGCCAAGGACAAAGAAGCGGTGGCCAAACGCATCGCGAAGGCCAAGCCTGACATGGTGTTCGTAGCTCTCGGCTATCCGCATCAGGAAAGGTTTATTTATGAATATAAGCATCTGTTTCCGCAGGCCATTGCAATCGGGCTTGGCGGAAGTTTCGACGTTTTCAGCGGCACGGTAAAACGCGCGCCGAACTTCCTGATTCGCTTGAACCTTGAATGGCTGTACCGGCTTTTGACAAACCCTTCAAGATGGAAACGGATGCTCAATATCCCGAAATATGCTTTTACTGTTCTGAAAGAAGAAAAGGTTCAAAAACAGAGCTACTATCCTGAACAGGTAAAAGAGCGGTCAAAACAAATCGATGCATAGAAAGAGATTAGGCTGAATCATGAATATACGATCTTTGCTCGTCATGTTTTATTCCGGCTTCCTTTCGGTGATCAGCTTTATGCTGGCAAGGGTGAAGCCCCGAAACAGAGCCGTTCTTCTCGTTTCCTTCCAGGATAACGCAAGAGCGCTCCTAAATGAATATGAGGACTCAGGCTGTCCGTTTGAATTGGAAGTGCTGTATACCCGGCATGCGGTTTCTCTTGCTAATGAATACCCGTCTGTTTCATCATGCGTCATCAATGAAAAAAATCCTTTTCATTTGATGCGGGCCGTTTACAGCATGTTCAAAAGCAAATGCGTGATTACGGATAATTATTTTTTGCTGACGAGCGTGCTTTGCAAACGGCCGCAGACGAAGTGCATCCAGATTTGGCATGCAAACGGCGCGCTGAAGAAGTTCGGCCTTGAGGATATCGGAAACCGCCGCAGAACGCCCTCAGATATGAAGAGGTTTAAAAAAGTATACGCCTCATTTGACTATATCGCTGTCGGATCGGAGAAGATGGCAGACATTTTCAGGCGCTCATTCGGTGTAAAGGATGAGCAGATATTGCGGACAGGCGTTCCCCTGACTGATCAGTATTTTAAAATTGAGACACGCCCTTTGGAAACTTCGGGGCAAAAGGTCATCCTTTATGCGCCGACATACAGAGACTATAATATGACAAGCGTAAAACTCCCTTTCTCAAAAGAGCACCTCTCTGAAGAATTAAAGGGAGAATTTTTGCTTTGGGTCAAGCTGCACCCGGCTGTCCGCGAACATGTAGGGCTTGAGGAATATGAAGGCATGATCAAGGACGTTTCAGACCTTCCGTTAAAGGATCTTCTGCATGCAAGCGACGTGCTGATATCGGATTATTCCTCGATCCCTTTCGAATACGCCCTGCTGGATAAACCGATGCTTTTTTATACGTATGATTTAAAGGAGTATGATGAAAAGCGGGGACTGATTGATGACTATGAAGCGGTGATCCCTGGGAAAGCCTGCATCACCCGCGGCATGCTTCTTGAGGAATTAAAGAACCTTCACCATGCGCATGAAGAGGTTAAACGGTTTTCAAATGAGTGGAATGAGTATTCAAAAGGCGATGCCAGCAGGAAGCTGCTCGAGTTTATCGAACAACATATGCTTGAAGGAAAAAAAAGACCGGCCTGTTCCTAATGGAGCAGGACCGGTCTTTTTTGTGCCAGCCTATCGATAAACCGGCACATCATAATACAGCGTATAATCATCAAGCAATGTATAAAGACTGTACATCCTGCTGACCTGCTTGGAAGCCCAGCCGACGTCTGTCGCATATTGATGCAGGGCGTTCGGAGACCATCTCATTTTATAGAGCGTATCCTGCTTGTAGGCCGGATTGTGGATGTACGTTTGGCCGATGAATTTGGCTCCGCCGATAATGGCGGCTTCCGGGGTGAACCAGCCTTGTTCATAGGCGTATTTTGAGCCGTAGTAGAGCGGGTTGCTGTCATACGCCCCGACGCCGTACATATTGTAGACCTTCTTGCCGTTGAATGTCGTTCCTTTTGCCAATTGCGAGGTGCCGTTCCCTGTTTCAAGGAGGGAGTGCGAGATGAGATACAGTTCGTTGATGCTGTATGCTCTCGCGGCATCGATGAATGCCTGGCCCTTTCCGGCTAAAATCCCTTTATTATAAAGGATTTTGGCATTGACTTCTGCAGCGTTCAAACCGGCTGTTTTCGACAGCTTTAAAAATTGGAAGTATGCCGAGCTGTCTTGTGTGAAATTGTCCGGATTGACGTATTTCTCGACTTCTTCCCTGCTGGCGTTTCTCCAGTTCATCCGGATTTTCCCCCAGCCGTTTTCTTGTGAGATGATGTTGACCTTATCGCCTTTTTCAAGCTGGCCGATGATATTTCCGCTTGTGACGCGGGGGGTTGATCTGACATTGAGAACATCCGCAGTTACGGTTTGGTTTGCGGTATTGATGTATGTTAATGAAACATATGCCGCGGCATCCGTTTGCGGGCTGACTTTCATCTGTTTATCAATCATCTGGCTCAGCGTGATTCCGTAATCGGTCGTCATCATTTGCGGACCGTCTTTGATTTTTACGATATTTGCCGTCCAG
Source organism: Bacillus sp. JJ675 (assembly GCF_036963165.1). Classification (NCBI taxonomy): domain Bacteria; kingdom Bacillati; phylum Bacillota; class Bacilli; order Caryophanales; family Bacillaceae; genus Bacillus; species Bacillus sp. JJ675. The sequence continues at coordinate 11,862 of NZ_JBALMR010000022.1, forward strand.
CCGTAATTCTTTTTGAGTACGCCGGCGGCAGCTTCTGCCCGGTCTTTGCCCGTGAATTGTTCGTTAATGACGACATTGTACAGGCTTGTCGTTTTCGTGTTGTAAGAGGCGCTGACAGCGTTCTTTTTGAAAAAATTCATGCCTTTGTCAAGGCTTGATTTGCTCGTGATCCGGCTTGCAGTGATCTTGTACTGTCTGTAGCCGTATTTCCCTGTTTGCCGGATGGTGCCCGCAATGTTTTTCTTGCTGTAAAACTTGAGGGCCTGGTTCAGCTTGTCCTGGCCGATGACCGCTTCTGACATCAGCTTGTATTGGCTGTAGACCTGTCCTGTTTTTTCCGAAACTGCTTTAATGCCGTTCGTTTGGAAAAAGCGGAGCGCTTTTGCTATTTTTTCTTGTTCGAATACGGCTTCAGATGTCAGTCTGTATTGGCTGTAGATTTTCTTTCCCGTCTGAACTGCTGTTCCCGGAGCGCCGTTTTTGCTAAAGAAATCAAGCCCTTTTTTCATTTGGCTTTGCGAGGCTGTTTCGGATGAGACGATCCGGTAGCGGCTCGTCGTTTTCGTGCCGCTCTTTTGAACAGAGGCCTGCACCTTTTTTCCCTTAAAGAAATTGACGCCTGCGGCTGCTTTGCTTTGTGCTGCAACCTGGGATGAGACGATCCGGAAAGCCGCTTGCTTTGTTCCCGCTTTTGAGGATGTGTAGCGCCACGTTTTCTTTTTGAAAAAAGCTTTTATTTTGTTGAGCTGCTGGCCGTTCACGTTTTTCATAGTGACGACCCAGTAGCTCGTTTTTTTCACCCGTTCAATGCTTGAGGAAACGCCTGTGCCGTTTTTAATCTGTGCGGCAGCATTTTTAGCGCTTTTTTCACCGTTGAAATATCCTGAAACTGCATTGTACAGCTGCTCAGGCCTGCCGGCTGCTTCGTAGGAACCTTTGATTTTCACCTGTTGTTCAAACTGCTTCAGCAGGTTTTTGGCGTTTGCTTCGCCCTGTATGGCGCCTGTTACGACTTTATATTGAACTTCCTGTTTTTTAACAGTCTCAAGCGATCCTTTCAGAGCGGTCTGTTTTCCAAATTGCGACAGCAGTGTTTTCGCTTTGCTTTCCCCGCTTATTTCACCGGAAGTCAGCTTTACCACGTTTTGTCCCGTTCCGTACGGGACGTATGTCCCCTTTAGTCCTGTCTCTTTTTCAAAACGCGGCAACAGGGACTTTGTTTGGCTTTCGCCTTTGACCGGATCAGACACGATCTTGACGTAAGGCGTTTGTTTCCCGGATGATGCATAGGATGCGTTCAGACCGGTTTCTTTTTCAAATTGGAGAGCGAGCTCCTTCGCTTTTGTTTCTCCGGAAAATTCCTTGGATACGGCTTGTACAAAAGGTTCCTGCTTTCCAACAGGTGCGTATGCCCCTTTCAGGCCTGTTGCTTTCCCGAATTGAAGAAGCAGGTCTTTCGTTTTGGCTTCTCCTTCGATGCCGCCCGTTGCCAGTTCATATGTCGTGCCGTTTTTTCCTGATTCTTTTGTACCGGCTTTCCACCCCGTATCTTTTGTTAGTTTTTCGGCTGCTTTTACGGCCTCGGTTTTACTGCTGAACTCTTTAGGTGTTTCAATTTTGTATACGGAAGTATCCGTATATGCTGCACATGCAGGATTTACTGTAAATCCCGCCTGGACGATCAGCAGACCGGCAGCGAAAAAAGCGGCTTTCTTGATGTTTTTGTTCACGTATCCTTTCCCCCTACCCGAGACTCTTAATATATGAAACTCGCTTTCTTTTTTTATCGTCATCCCGAAACGATTTTTTCACAATAAAAAAAGCTTAGGCTCCTTTTTAGGCAGCCTAAGCTTTTTCTAAATGTGTGAAACGATCAATTCGCACGATCCGTCTACGGTAAAATCGTTCGTCTCAGCCGGCAGGATAAAGTTTGTTCCTTTCTTTATACGGTACGCTTCGCCGTCCTGAATCAGTTCAGCATCTCCTTTAATGACGCTGCACAGCAGGAAAGGATGATCCTGCGTCAGTTCGGCGCATCCGTCAATCTCCCATTTGTACACTGAAAAATACTCCGCTTCCACAAACGTTTTAATCGTGATTCCTTTTTGGGTTTCCGTCGACTCGTCGGTATACCCGTCAACGTGCGGCACGGTTGTGACATCGATCGCCTGTGCAAGATGGAGTTCGCTCTTTTCTCCGTTTCGGTCTGTCCGGTCATCATCATAGACGCGGTACGCCGCTTCGGAGTTTTGCCCGATTTCAAGCGCAAGCGTGCCTTCGCAAAGGGCATGGATCGTTCCGCTCGGCACGTAATAAAAATCGCCCGGTTTGATTTTGATCCGTTTCAGGCAGGTTTCCCAATCGCCGCTGTGAAACATCGTGACAAGCTCCGTCCGGGTTCTCGCGGTGTGACCGTATACTATCTCGGCATTCTCTTTGCATTCGATGATATACCAGCATTTCGCCTTTCCCGGTTCATCGTCATGTTCTGCTGCATCATGATCATCGGGATGAACCTGCACCGGCATGTTTTTACTGGCATCAAGAATTTTTGTCAGCAGCGGAAAACGGTCGCCTTCCGTTCCGCCGAACAGTTCGCGGTGCTCGTCCCAAAGCTGGGCGAGCGTTTTTCCTTGATAAGGCCCGGAGGCCGCTACATTCGCTCTGCCCGGTCGGGCGGATACGGCCCAGCATTCACCTGTTAGATCAGAAGGGATGTCATAGCCGAAATGCTCCCTTAAACATGTCCCTCCCCATATCCTTTCTGTGAATTCAGGCTGTAAAAATATCGGTGATTGCGTCATGCAGCCTTCTCCTCCCTTTGTCGTCTCTAATCGCTAAAAATAAAACGCTTTCTTTTTTGTCTTACCCCTTTTCATATTCATTATGACGCTATTATAAAAGAAGTCAATCCCGGACTTATTCCAAAAGCCCGGGATTTTCTGCTTCATGACAGTTTGATGATTCTTTGATTTGAACTGCCTCTGTAGAGCAATGTCAAATCTCTCTTTTTGATCTCGAACGGCCCGTCCACCAGCACATCGCAATATTCCAAAAGGGCGCTGTGTTTGTCATTGTTTAAAATCTGTTCGTACGTGTAGCCGCTGTACAGCCAAATATCTTTTTCAGAGTTCCGTTTAATTTTCTTGGATAATTCGATCAGCTCGGCTGTGTGCAAGAGCGGTTCTCCGCCGGAATAGGTCACGTTTGTCAAAGGGTTGGTCATAATTTCCTCAAATACTTCGTCAATGGTCATGTCAAATCCGTTGTTGATATTCCAGCTTTGTTTATTATGGCAGCCTTCACACATGTGCGGGCACCCCGCCAAAAATACAACGGTTCTTAAACCTTCTCCGTCTACGATGCTGTCATGGATAATGTTCATCACTTTCATTGGTGCTTCACTCTGTCCTTTTCTTCTTGTCTTTTAGCCGAATTCCATTTTGACATATCTCCGACCAAATAGCCGGTAATCCGTCTGATTCTCTCAATTAAAGATTCATCGCTGTTTTTGCATTGCGGGCATTCATTGTCAATGATGCCGGTGAACCCGCACGCTTTGCAGTGGTCGACCGGATGGTTGATGGAAGCGTAGCCCATGCCTTCCCGGCGCATCGCACCTACGATCGTATCCATCGCCTGAACGTTTTTCTTCGGATCTCCGTCGAGTTCGATATAGCTGATGTGCCCGCCGTTGCACATCATGTGGAAAGGCGCTTCTTTTCTGATCTTTTCGATCGCCGTCAGTTTGTAGTGAACGGGAATATGAAACGAGTTGGTGTAGTACACCCGGTCTGTTACATTTTTGATGGATCCGAATTGGATTCTGTCTTTTTTGACGAATTTTCCTGACAGCCCTTCGGCAGGGGTCGCGATCAGCGAAAAGTTAAGCTTGTGCTTCTCCGTTGCTTCATCAGCCTTGTCTCTCATAAATTGGACAATTCTTTTGCCTAATTCGAACGCTTCATCGCTCTCTCCGTGATGTTTGCCCGTCAAGGCGGTCAAAGCCTCAGCCAGTCCGATAAATCCGATGCTGAGCGTCCCGTGCTTGAGGACGTCTTCAAGCGTGTCATCAGGCTCCAGCCTTTCGCTTTCATGCCAGATGCCTTGTGAATACAGAAATTTAAAATCGTGTGCTCGTTTTTTGCATTGAAAAGCGTACCTCTCCAGCAATTGCTTAATGGTTAAATCGAGATAGCGGCTCAAGCGTTCGAAAAACTGCTCGACGCTTTCACTCAGCAGGGCAATTTTCACAATGTTGATTGAGGTAAAAGACAGATTTCCCCGTCCGATGCTGTTTTCTTTCCCATTGATGTTGGACATGACGCGGGTTCTGCATCCCATATAGGCAATTTCGCTTTCAGGCGTTCCGTCATAAAACGGTTCGTTCACTGGAGAATCGATAAAGCTGAAGTTTGGAAACAGCCGTTCGGCGCTCGTTTCCAAAGCCAGCCGGTACAAATCGTAGTTTTGATCTGTCTCGTGAACATTGATTCCTTCTTTCATCTTGAAAATTTGAATCGGAAAAATAGGCGTCTCACCCTTGCCGAGTCCGGCTTTTGTCGCCTTAAGAATGTTCTTGATCAGCATGCGGCCTTCCTTTGATGTGTCAGTTCCGTAATTAATCGAAACGAAAGGAACTTGTCCGCCCCCTCTCGAATGCATGCTGTTGGCATTATGTATGAACGCTTCACAGGCCTGGTATGTGGCATTGTCCGTTTCCTGCCAGGCGATTGCCGTGATCTCCTCTTCGGTTAATGCTGCCGGATACCCTTTGAGCCTGTTTACGTGCTTTTCAAACGTTTTGCGGACGTAAGGCGCCAAGTCATAGTCAAACATCGGAAACGACTGGCCGCCATGCTGCATATTTTGGTTGGATTGAAAAATAATCGAAGCCAAAGACAGCGCGCTCATGATGTCTTTCGGTTCCCTGAGCGAGCCGTGGCCCGTATGAAATCCGCCGTTCAGCAGCTGCCCCAAAGGGATCTGGCAGCAGGTCGTCGTTCCGCTGGCCATAAAATCCAAATCGTGCGGATACAGAAAATTGTCATCGACTGCTTCTTTAATTTCCGGCGACATCAAATAATGAAGCGCATAGTGCCTTGCGCTCTCTGACGCAAACCGGCTCATCTGCCCCATCGGCGAGCGGCCGTCGACATTTGCGTTTTCCTGCATAATATCGTGGTCTCCATAGCCTACAATGTCATGAAACGTTTCCGTTAATTGCACTAACCCTTGCTCTTTATCGCCAGGTGTCATCGTTCCCTCTCCTATCAAACAGCATATATTGTGTTTCTTTTAAAGTAAAAATACTACATATTGATGTTAGCACAAATTTCATTCTTTAATTTTGGCAATTTCGTGACGTTCCCCGAAAAGTCCGGAAAAAAAGCGCTGCAGAACGGAATGTTCCGCGCGCTTTCAGCCGGACGATTTATTTATAGTCAATGGTGATCTGTTTTGGAGGTTTTCTTTGTTTAACCCGTTTTTCGATCCAAATCGTTGCAAGCGGCGTCAGAAGGGAGGTGACGATGACGCTTGTCGCGATGATCGCCGTAGCCGACTCAGCCACCGGGGCGAAGACCGGGTTTGCATCTGCTAAGGCATATGGAACGGCGACTGCCGCACCTGCCGTTGATGATGCCGCCACTCCGGCCACGCCGTCTCCCCTGGCGATGAAACGGTCAAGCAAATAAAGGGAGGCTCCGGACAGGATAACGACTGACACGCCGACAACAATGCCTAAGATACCGGATTTGATGAGCATTCTAAAGTCGAGCGTATTCCCCAGCGAAAATGCAAAAAACGGAATGATTGCCGGAACGACTTTGCTGAATAAATCTCGCAGCTCATGGTCAAGATTCCCGAGTATGCAGCCGATCAAAAACGGAATGACGGTGGCGGCGAGCGTCTCCCACGGAAATGCCGCGAGACCCGTGACCCCGAACGTGACCATCGTCATAAACGGTCCCGACTCCGTGCTGATAAAGGCAAAGGCCCCGGCGTCTTCCTTGCGGCCTAAATGGTTCATCAGCGCCAAATACAGCCCGCCGTTCGTTTCATTCATGACCGCTACAATTGCAAGTACGGACAAGCCCGCGAAAAATCCCGATTGAATCCCTTCGTCAGGAATGAACTGTGCGGCGATCAGTCCAAGCAAAGCGGCAAATCCCACCTTGCCAATCAAGAGGGTCAACCCTTTTCTGGCGATATAGCCGGAAGAACGAAAATCGATGGTTGCCCCCACGCAAAAAATAAATACTCCTAGAATCGGCAGCGTTCCTGTAATCAAGGCACCTGTAAATCCTCCGAAAAAATCTGCCGTGCCCGGAGCAAACGTATTCAGCGCCGCCCCCAAAAACAGCGGAATAATCATCATGCCCCCCGGCACGCGTTCAATCGTTGCTTTAATTTTCATCATTTTTTCTCCCATCTCAGTTAATGACAAAACAAAGCTATTGATCTTGAATCATGATGACGCTGCGGCATATCGTTATTTTTGTTTGGTCCTTTTAAAAATGCGCTGAAGGTCTTCTTCTGACGCTTTATCAAGCTGACTTCCGACCCCTACGGCCAGCGCTCCGGCGTCAAGCCATTTTTCGACATCTCCGGGATGAATGCCGCCGGTCGGAATAAAACGAATATCCGGGAATGGACCGGCGAGATTTTTCATATAGGAGACGCCGGATGTGCCGCCGGGAAACAGCTTTAAAATGCGAAACCCCTTTGACACCGCTTCCATAATTTCGCTCGGCGTGATAACTCCAGGGATAAAGAACGTATGCAATGAGGCAATATCATCGGCCAGCTCTCCTGAAAACCCGGGGCTGACGATAAACTTTGCCCCTGCATCTGCAGCTTCCCGCGCCTGATCCGCGTTGATGACCGTGCCCGCTCCCACAAGAAGACCGTCGATTTTGGCGAACTTTTCGATCAAATTGGACGCTCCCGGAGTCGTGTATGTGACTTCAATCGCAGTGATGCCTTTGTCAATGAGGCGACGTATGGCAGCTTCGGCAGCCTCAGCATCCTTGGCGCGAATCACCGCAATCAGACCGGCATTTGCAAGCTGTTCCTGCGTTTTTTCGATCATGGACATTTCCATCAAAGTCAACCTCCTATTTTTTGATTTTCCATAGCCGCCAAAAACTCGTTCAACCGTTTTCTTGACGGGAGGCCATCCATATCCCCCGGGGCCATGACCGCAAGCGCTCCAATGGCATTCGCTCTCTGTACCGCTTCCTCGATTGGGAGCCGGTCCAAAAGACCACTGATGATGCCGACAGCAAAGCCGTCTCCCGCACCAACGGTGTCTACCACTCGATCAACTTCAAATCCCGGTACATAGCCGCTTTTTTCCTCCGTCCGGTAATAGGCCCCTTCTTTTCCGAGCTTGACGACTGTAAGCCCGACTCCCTGATTCAAATAGAATTCCGCGATTTCTTCAGGGGTGCTTAGACCGGTAAGAAGCTTCCCCTCGCTGATCCCCGGAAGGAACCAATCGGCCATGGCGGCGATCTCATTGATCGTATGAATCATCGTCTCCTGATCAGGCCAAAGCTGGAAGCGGAGATTCGGATCAAATGAAATGGTTTTCCCCTCTTGCTTCATGTGTTTGACGGCATGGCATGTGAATTCCCTCATATCTTTTGACAATGCCGGGGGTATGCCTGTGATGTGCATATGCTTCGCCTGTTTAAAATAGTCCCCGGGATAGTCGAACACGCTCATCGTGCTTGCGGCAGATCCTTTTCGGTAATACGTCACATCAGGATCACCGCTTACAACTTTAGACTTGAGCAGTATCCCCGTCTGCCTTCCCGCCGTGCGTTTGACTTCCGAAATGTCGACCCGCTCTTTTGTCAGTTCGTTTAAAATGAAGGTTCCGAGCGAATCATCGCCGACCTTGCTCATCCAGCCCACCCGGAAGCCTAAACGGGCGAGTCCGACGGCGACATTTGTCTCGGCTCCAGCGAGCGCCTTTGAAAATGATGAAGCTTCATGGAGTTCCCCCGCTTCATTTGCATAAAACATCGTCATCGATTCGCCGAACGTGATAATATCAATTGTCATCTTTCCCCTCCTCCTTCAAATGGTACCGGTTTCAAACCCGGGCAAAAAAACACTCTCCCCTGAATCCCAGGAGGCATGAGTGCTTTTGGCTACAGCGAATGCCTCAGAACCAATTCCGCCTCGAGCTGGATCGTTTGCGGAGCGCTTTCGTCTCCTTCAAGGCGTTTGACGATCCTCTCCATTGCGACCTTTCCCATTTCGTGCGACGGCTGGGCAATGGTCGTGATCCCGGGCCCGATTAATCTGTACCATTCGGTGTCGTCAAATCCGGCAATGCCGACATCTTCGGGTATCGCTGCACCGATTTCATAAAGACAGCTGATGATTTTCAGCATTAGAAGGCCGTTGTTTCCGAGAATCGCTTTTTTGCCTTGATCACAGCCTGACGCCAAAAAACTTTTGACAGACTTCAATAGAACCTCTTTGTCTTTTACATCAACTTCATATATTTGAGGGGTGCGCCCTGCATTTCTCTCAAGGGCAATTTCGGTGTAGGCGGAAGCCCTTTCTACCCTCGGACTGATTCCCGTAATCGGTTCTGTAAACAGGCCGACACGGCTGTAGCCTTTGTCATACATGAGATTGACGATTTGACTGGTGACTTCTCGGTTATTGGTCGTAACCGCATCAAGCTTAAGCCCGGGTACTTTCCGGTCGACTAGCACGATGGAAACATCCTGGCTGATCAGATCCATAAGGACATCGTTGTTTTGGCCGGTTGTGTTGATAATCAGTCCTTCAATGTAATGGGCGTTCAGCTTGTGCAGCATTTCCCTTTCCTTCTCAGGGCTGTTATCCGTGTTGCAGACCATGATGCTGTACCCGTGCTGGTCGCAGACCTCTTCCACTCCCCTCAAGGTTGCAACGGAAAACGGGTTTGTAATATCGGCTACCAAAAAACCGATAAGCTTGCTCTTTTTCACCTTCAGGCCTTGCGCCATCTGGCTTGGTCGGTAATTCAGCTCCTCGATCGCTTTTTTGATGCTTTTGACTTTTTCCGGCGATATCGCATCGATTTTGCCGTTGATGTACCGGGAAACCGTTGATTTCGATACGCCCGCATGTGCTGCTACTTCGTTGATCGTTGCTTTTGATGTTTGTTTATCCTTCATTCAAGTACTCCTATGCGCCTAAATTTGAAACCGATTTCAAAAACTTCATACAATCAGCATACCATATTCTCAAAAATTTGGAATATCTTTTTTTAGATTTCAAGATTTATCGTGATCATTTTTAGAAAAAAGCGAAAACTTTGTTGACGATTTCCATTATTTACTTTACAATTTGTGTTTGAAACCGTTACCAAAAACTTTTCTGCTTCATTCAAGTCAAACCGAAAACGTCCAATCCAAGGAGGAGAACGTATGGAAAATCGTTATTCTGTTCATCCTGAACAGGCAAAACGCTTCACGACCGCAGAACTTCGCGAGCATTTTTTAATAGAGTCATTGTTTGTGGAAAATCAAGTGAATATGTTTTATTCGCATGAAGACAGGGTGGTAATCGGCGGGGCCGTTCCGGTCAAGGAGCCGCTTAAACTCGATGCAGGCGACTTTTTGAAAACGGATTATTTCCTCGAACGGCGCGAGATCGGGATCGTGAACGTCGGACAGGCGGGCGCCGTAAAGGTTAACGGTGAAAAGCACGTTTTGGGGCATAAAGATTTTCTGTATATCGGACTCGGGAACAAAGACGTTTACTTCTCAAGCTTGAATGAAGGCGCTGCCAAATTTTATTTCGTTTCGGCAACGGCGCATCAGCATTACCCGGTGCAAAAAGCCGCGCTTTCCGAACTTCCGTATGATCACCTTGGGGATGAAGCGTCTTCGAATGTCCGCAACCTTTATAAAGTGATCCATGCAGACGGGATCAAAAGCTGCCAGCTCATGATGGGCATTACGTTCCTCGAACAAAACAATACGTGGAATACAATGCCGGCCCATGTTCATGACCGCCGGATGGAAGTATATCTTTACCTTGACCTCGACGAAGATGAGAGAGTGTTTCATTTCATGGGCGAACCGACGGAAACGCGCCACCTCGTCGTCGGCAATGAGCAGGCTGTTATTTCTCCCGCCTGGTCGATTCATTCTGGGTCCGGAACATCGAACTACTGCTTTATTTGGGCGATGGCCGGTGAAAATTATACATTTAAGGACATGGATGCTGTCCCGATGAATGTCATTCGGTAAAGGACGTGAATCAGATGGGTTATCTTGAATCATATTTTTCTCTTGAAGGGAAAACCGCTCTTGTCACGGGCCCGGGCACAGGAATCGGCCAAGGCATCGCCGAGGCGCTTGCCAAAGCAGGCGCTGATATTATCGGCACAGCCCACACGAGCAGCCTCGATGAAACAAAGCGGCTCGTTGAAGAAGCCGGCAGATCGTTTGTTTCCTATCAGCTTGACATGGGGAATGTCGATGAAGTCGAAGCCTTCGCAAAAGAAGTGTCCGCCCGTCATCAAATCGATATTCTCGTCAACAACGCTGGGACGATCCGCAGAGAAAAAGCGGCCGAGTTTTCCCGCGAAAACTGGGAGACGGTCATCAATGTCAATTTGAACAGCCTGTTTACGCTCACACAGGCGGTCGGCAGGCAAATGATCGGGCGGAAGCAGGGGAAAATCATCAATATCGCTTCCCTCCTTTCGTTTCAGGGAGGCATTCTCGTTCCCGCTTATACGGCGAGCAAGCATGCTGTCGCTGGATTAACGAAGTCATTCGCAAACGAATGGGCCGCGCATAACGTTCAGGTGAATGCGATTGCTCCCGGTTATATTGCGACAAATAATACAAAGCAAATCCGCGAAGACGAAAACCGGAATGCCGAAATTTTAAAACGGATCCCGGCGGAGCGCTGGGGACGGCCCGCTGATATCGCAGGCGCGGCGGTGTTCCTCTCATCGCCTGCCTCCGATTATGTAAACGGGCATGTTTTAGCCGTCGACGGCGGATGGCTTGCGAGATAAAAGTTGAAGGCTGCCCGGCGAACGCCGGCAGCCTTCAGTGCGTCAGCTTATGGTTTTAACACCACTTTGATGCAGTCATCCTCATGATCGTTGAACAAATGATAGGCGCGGCTCGCTTCCTCAAGCGGAAGCCTGTGCGTAATGATTTCTTTCGGGTCAAATTCCCCGGCTTCGATTCCGAAAAATGTCCGGCATTAAATGGATTACTGGCGCCTGCCCCATTTTCAGCGTCACATTTCTGGCGAAAAAGGCGCCGAGCGGGAACATGTTATAGTTGCTTCCATACACTCCGGTGATTTGCACCGTGCCGCATTTTCTGACCGCCTTCGTGGAAATCTGAATCGGTCCGAGCGTTCCGCCCTGAAGCTTTAATTTTTGCTCTATATACTCAAGCGGCGATTTTTTTCCGTCCATGCCGACACAGTCAATGACGACGTCTGCGCCGCCTTTTGTGATTTCCTTCAGGTGCTCTCCCATATCGGGATATTCCGTAAAATCAAACACCTCTACATTGTTCAAAGCTTTGGCCTGTTTTAAACGGTAGTCCAGGTAGTCGACGGCGATAACCCGCTTCGCGCCCTCCATCCAGGCGAATTTCTGCGCCATCAGGCCGACCGGTCCGCAGCCGAGGACGATGACGGTATCCCCTTTTTTAACGCCTGCGTGAAGCACGCTCCAATAGGCGGTCGGCAGGACATCGGATAAAAACAGGAGGGACTCATCCTCAAGCTCGCACGATTCGGGAATGACAAACGGCGTAAAATTGCCAAACGGCACCTTCAAATATTCGGCCTGTCCGCCGGGATGGTTGCCGAATTTCTCCGAATATCCTAAATATCCGCCCGAATCATAATGCGGGTTGGAATTGTCGCATTGGCTTTCGAGTTTATTTTCACAATAGTAGCAATGCCCGCAGGCAACCGTAAACGGTATGACGACCCTGTCGCCTTTTTTTACTTTGGTCACGTCAGGTCCCGTTTCTTCTACGATGCCCATCGGCTCGTGCCCGAGCTGAAACCCTCTCGGAAGCGGAAAATTCCCCTGATAAAGGTGCAGATCAGACCCGCAAATCGCAGTAGATGTAATCCTGACGACGATATCGTCCTTTTTCTCAATTTTGGCGTCCTCCACCCGGCTGACCTCAATATGCTGAGGCCCCTGAAAAGTTACTGCTTTCACTCGTCGAACACTCCCATTATATTGAAGTACCTATAGTTTTGGATAAAACGCCGATCTTATTCACTTAAACAAACGTTTGATTAAAAAACGAATGATCGGGAGCATCCATTCATACATAAAATAAACGGACGTTTTGCGGGAGGTGCAGCCATGCTGCCAGAAATATTGGTCGGCGGAATGTTTGTGTTCATCGTTTTCTTTTTGGTTTTCCGGGGGATCAAATCAGGGCATTTGCCCCGATTTGACGATTCGCAGGAAGAGGACGCCCCTGAAGAAAAAAACGACAAACCGCAGTAAAAAGGATGGCGGCATCCATCCTTTTTACTGCTCCGCTGCCCGGCTTTCGGCTTTCAAGCTGCTGCCGTGCTTTTCCTTTAAATCCTGTTCTATTTCTTCAAGGCTCTTTCCCTTTGTCTCCGTTACTTTGAAAAAGACGAACAGGAATGCAGCAATCCCGATTGCAGCATAGCAAAGGAACAAATAGCTGATGCCCATTACTTCAAGGAGCGGCGGGAAGCTTAGCGTCACGATGAGGTTTCCGGCGTGGAGCATGAACGTCGATACCCCCGTTCCGATTCCCCTGACGTGAAGCGGGAACAGTTCGGGGAGCATCACCCAGACAATGGGCCCCCAGCTGACAGCAAACACCACGATGAAGACGCCCAAGCAAATAACCGTCGTCCATGCCGCTCCGGTGGTATCGCCAAAATAGATGTTGGCTGCTGACAGCACGATCAGGCTGATGACCATCCCCGCATTTCCGAACAGCAAAAGCGGCTTTCTGCCGATCCGGTCGATCATGCGGATCGCCACAAGCGTCATCAGTACGTTAACCGTCCCGATGCCGACCGTTCCTAAAATAGCGGCTGAATCTTCAAAACCGACATTTGTAAACGTTTTTGGAGCATAGTAAATAATCGTATTCGTCCCGATGAATTGCTGAAGAAATGCGAGGCCGAGACCTGCAATCAAAGCCGGGCGAACCCATGGCTCAAAAAGTTCTTTCACCCCCCCTTTATCCTGCTCTTCCGCATTCTTGATCTCAGTTACCTCCTGCTCGACCCTCTTTTCGCCTCTCATCTTGTTCAGAACCGCTCTCGCTTTTTCCTCTTTCCCCTTTGCGAGCAGCCAGCGCGGGCTCTCAGGCATGAAAAAGATGCCGATCAGAAGAGCGATTGACGGTACAAGCCCCAAACCGAGCATCCAGCGCCATGCCCCAGCATCGCTAAACGCATAATTAATCAAATAAGAAATGAGAATCCCGATCGTAATCATCAACTGATTCAGCGAAGAAAGAGCGCCTCTTGACTCCTTCGGCGCCAGCTCTGAAAGATACAGGGGAACGATCGTTGTCGAACAGCCGACAGCAAGTCCGAGCACGATTCTAAAGGCCACCATATATTCCATCGTTGGCGCTAGCGCCGTACCCAGTCCGCCGATGCAAAACAGGACGGCCGCAGACATGATCGCCTTCCTTCTTCCGAAGCGGTCTGTCAGCTTTCCTGAAAAACCGGAACCGAACATCGCTCCGATTAAAATCGAGCTGACGACAAGCCCTTCTGAAAATGCGTTCAGTCCAAGTTCCTTTTTCATAAACAGGATCGCTCCGGAAATGACGCCAGTGTCATAACCGTAAAGAACCCCTCCCAATGCTCCGAAAAAATAGAGCCATCTATTCGGCCTATTTTTACTCATGAATGAACTCCTCCTCTTTTCAACAAGAGTGCTGATGTCTTTATGAATCTTTTACCTTATCTCTAATTCTTCAAACATCAAAAGTAAATTCCATTAAAAGGAATCTAATTAAATGAAACATTTTTATGTTTTTGACGTCCTATTATAGGTGTCAAAAATAAATAGAAGCAAAACGCCGAATCCCCGCGCCCGGAAACTTGATATATGGTAAAATCTAATACTGGGAAACAAGTATTTTTATAAAAATTTGAACTTATTCAACAATAATGGTACGTTTCAATAAATAGAAGAGGAGATTACAAAATGTCACGATCGCAACGAACGAAGAAAAGAAAACTGAGAAAATGGGTCAAATACTCATTGTTCTTGATCGCTTTAATTGTGACGGCTACAGTAGCTGCAGGCGGTTACGCCTACTATAAAGTCGCCAGCGCATCAAAAGAGGCGCATATCGACCTCGCTAGGGGAAGCCAATCCGTTAAACGGATTAAAGAATTCAATCCGGCCAAAGATAATTTTACAGTCCTCCTGATGGGAAATGACGCACGACCTGGCCAGGATATGAATAAAGAGCGAAGCGATGCCATGATTCTCGCTACTTTCAACCGAAAAGACAAGTCGGTAAAACTGCTGAGCATTCCACGGGATTCCTATGTGAATATCCCCGGGCACGGATTGGATAAAATTACGCACGCCCACTCGCTTGGCGGCCGGGATCTCAGTGTGGAAACCGTTGAGAATTTGCTTGATGTACCAGTGGATTATGTAGTGGATATCAATTTTACCGCCTTCGAAGAAATTATCGATGAGCTGGGCGGCGTTCCGGTTACGATTAAAAATGAATATATCGTCAAACAAATTACAAAAGATACAAAAGGCAAAGTCAATCTCACAACCGGTTCTCAGACTTTGAACGGCGAAGAAGCCCTGGCTTATGTCAGAACGAGAAAAGCGGATACCGACTTAATGCGCGGGCAGCGGCAGATGGAAGTGATAAAGGCGATCATCAGCAAATCCAAATCGATTACTTCCATTCCTGCATATGACGATATCCTTGACACACTTGGAAAAAATGTTTCGATGAACTTGTCACTAAATGACGCGATCGGATTGATTCCGTTTATTTCATCGATCCAATCAGTTGATTCCCTTCAGTTGAAAGGAAGCGATTATCAGCCGGGGGATATCTATTATTTCAAGCTTGATCAAACAACCCTCGCCGAAATCAAACAGGAATTAAAGCAGCAATTAGGCTCATAATACGAAAAAGGATGATCTGGCATCATCCTTTTTCTGCTTTATATCCTCACGATTTACTATTGAAAAAAATGAAATTTAGGTTTAGCCTTTTTACATAACAGATTTTTAGAAAGTTGTTTTTTTGCCTCTGAAAAACAGAAATTCGCTCTTACAGGAGGTCATATTTACATAATGAGGTTAATTGCAATCGATTTAGACGGAACCCTTTTAAACGCCGAAAGCAAAATTTCCGCTGAAAACCGTGCCGCTATCAAAAAGGCGCTTGTCTCAGACTGCATCGTAGCGATCTGCACAGGAAGGGCAACGTTTGACGTGAAAGCGCTGCTCAACGGTTTGGACATTCCGATTATCGCAGCAAACGGGGGAACGGTTCACGATTTTAACTATAAACTGCTCAGCCGGACCTTGATGGATCGGGAAGCCGGGCAGAAAACCGCCAAATATTTGACAGAACAGGATATTTATTTTGAAGTATATACGGATGATGCCCTTTTATCGCCGTTTGACGGCAAACAAAAACTCGAAGCCGAGCTTGATATTGTCGCAAGCGCCAATCCGGATGAAGACAGGGACACGCTGTGGCAGGGAGCGCTGACACAGTTCAAACAATTCGGGATCAAGCCGGTTCCCGATATTCGCAAAGTATTTGAAAGCGATGAAAACATTTATAAGCTGCTTTGCTTTTCGTTTGATACGGAGAAACTCAAAAAAGCAAAAGCTGATTTGTCGGCAAATCCGAAGCTCGGACTCACTTCATCAGGAAAGCATATTATCGAAATTCTCCCCGCCGAATCAGGCAAAGGCCGGGCCCTCAGAGAATTTGCGAAACACTACGGTATTGAGAAACAGGATATTTATGCAATCGGCGACAGTCCGAACGATTTATCAATGTTTGAAGAGGCCGGCCACCGAATCGCGATGGGAAATGCGATCGATGAGTTAAAACATATGAGCACGTTTATTACGAAAAGCAATGACGAAAATGGCGTCGCTTATTTTATCAATAAGCTGCTGGAAAACGAATATCATTAAAAAACAGATTGATGACAACATCCTAAAAAGGTTTAAAGTTTTAGGATGTTGTCATCTTTTCCGTACGGCCCTAAACCTCTGCAGTCTAGGAAGACCGAGCATCGGACTTTCACAAGACGTAATGACGACGGTATTCGGATAGGGCGTCCTTGCACTTCGTGGTGACGGAAGCCGTTTCCTCGACGTTTCGGTGAGCACCGGCTTGTAAGGTCTGGCAGCGAATGCGAGGGTTTGTCACACCGCTTGATGCTTCAAGCGGTTTTATTGAATTCTGATGCTTCCAACGTATTTATCCTTCCAATACGAGCTCGTCTCCATATCGGCGGTCGTCACGCCAGAAGACAGGGTGACCAAGGCGACTTGGCCGTTTCCGATGTAAATCGAAGGAATAAGGGTCGTCGTTCCTTTGAAGAACACGATATCTCCTGCCTGAAGCTCTCTTTTTTTAATGCTTGCGCCTGCTTTGTACTGCTTATCGGCATAGCGCGGAAGGTCGATGCCTGCTGCCGTTTTATAAACATACTGGATAAACCCGGCTGTATCAAAACCGTGCTTAGGCGTTGTACCGCCTTTTTTGTAAGGGACTTCGCCAATATACTTGATCGCTTCAGATACGATCGGATTTTTCGGGAGCGACAGATTGTCAAATCGGCGAATACCCGTAAATTTCTTTTGCCAGTATGAAGCAGACAAGTAAGAGATCGTCACTTTATCCGAGCGGCTCGCATGGATGAACCTGCCGCCGCCGGCATAAATACCGTTGTGTGATATGCCTGGCTTGTACGTGTTGCTGAAGAAGATGACATCTCCCGGCTGTATATCCTCCAATTTCACTTTTTTGCCGACTGCCCATTGCTGTTCGGCCGATCTCGGCAAATATACGCCGAGCGTCTCTCTAAACACATATTGGGTCAGGCCGGAACAATCAAATCCGATATCAGGGAACGCACTTCCAAACACATAAGGAACTCCAATGGAATCGAGGGCTTTTTGAACGACGGGATCATTGGATATTTTCGGCTCTTTCGTAATTCTTCTCGCCTGTTGATAGGCCGAACTCCAATAGGTGCTGCCTTCAAGTTTTGTAATGGAGATTCCGCCTGTTTTCGTGCTGTGAATGATTTGATCTTGTCCTAAATAAATGGCGACATGCGTCGGACCGTCTGCTTCAAGGGCAGCGTTTTTGAAAAAGACAAGGTCGCCTTTCTCAAGGTCTTTCCGATCCACCTTTGTCCCTAGCTTCGCCTGCTCCTTTACCGTTCTCGGAAGCGAGACATCAAGCGCTTTTTGAAACACGTACTGCACAAAGCCTGACGGATCAAAACCTTCCTTAGGCGAAGCGCCGCCATAAGCGTATTTTGTTCCTTCGAGTTTTTTTGCCGTTTCTGCAATATATTCGCCTTTCTCCTGAGCCTTGGCGACTTTGCCGCCATGCCAAAATGGAAGCATTAAAAACGCTGCCATCCCGATAAATAAGAGCATCCGTTTGTACGCAGTTATTTTCTCCAATTGATCTTTTCCTCCTCTTTTTCTCTATCATCGTCGGTTTTACTGGGATATTTAAGGGCTGGGCTGATTCAATATATCGTTTGAAGCGTGAGAAGAAATGGCAGGCAACGAATGATCTTGCATTTCAAAACATCTGAGGGATATGATGCAGCAGGTGATAGACATGAGGTGTTTGTTTCATCCCGATCGGCCGTTTTCAACAAATCCGGGTATCATTCGCAGTTTCTTCTTTGACCGGGCTTTTACCCCTTAAAAGAATACAATAAACGCCGGCTGTTACCAACACCAAAATCCTCCTGAATTTTTATAAAACTTTTTTCCCTGATTGATTATGAAATTTGTCGCTGGTTCAGAAAAAAAGACTGCCGAGATGCTCTCGAACAGTCTTAGGGATTACTTATTGCTCAGCGCCTGTTGTGTTGTCCTGCTGACGCACTTTCTGCATTTCCGTTGAAATCTTTGCTTTTTCATCGTTTGACAATTCATCAGTGTATTTAAAAGCGGACATGAAGGAAATGATCAGAACGAGTCCTACAAACGGCCATAGCGCTTTAACAAATTTCATTTGTTCGTCACTCCGTTTTCGTTATTTTTCAGTTTGTCGGTATGATCGACTTCAAACGTTAATTTTCCGTTTTCCTCTTTCCAATCCAGGTTTGTCCCTTTTGTCAATTGGCGGAAAATCGCTTCCCGCTTCATGAAATCGCTCTTGCCCAACGGCGACGGCGTTGCTTCGCGAATATTGAGAGGCGTGACCTCGAAACGGCCTTTGCCGTCGTTCATTAAATGGTATTGAACAAGCGCGCTGTCGCGAGTTCTTGACCATCCCTGGTCAAAGACGAAGTTTCCAAGGCTGTAAAAAATAACTGTGCCTTTATACACTTCAATCGGTTCAAGAACGTGCGGGTGAGCGCCGATGATAATGTCGGCTCCCGCATCGGCGATCGCTTTTGCCAAATCTTTCTGCCTGTCGTTCGGTTCGTTGTCATACTCCTGACCCCAGTGAACATGCACGATGACGAGATCGGCTTTTTTGGACGCTTCCGCAATCATCGGAATGAAAATTTTCGGGCTTAACGGCAATACTCCGCCTCTGTCCTTTTTCGCTGTGAAATTTTTCGTGTAGGTGTCTGTAAATCCGAGCGTGGCAATGGTTTCACCGTTCACATTCTGATAAGATACATGCTGCTTCGCATCATCGAGGTTTTTGCCTGCGCCCACGATGTCCAGATTCTCTTCTGTGAACTTATTAAGCGTATCATCCAAACCGTTTTGCCCGTAATCCATCGCATGGTTGTTGGCGAAATTCAGCACATTGAAATTCATTTTTTTCAAGGTTTCCACAGACTCCAGATTGGTTTGAAGGTGAATGTTCTTTTCTGCGGGCTGGTAGTCTTTTTTATTGGTTGCCGGGTTTTCAAAGTTCCCTGTTATATAATCTGACACATCAAAGTATGGCTTCACATGTTTAAAGACACTTTCCGAACCGTGCAGATTCGTCACTTTTTCTACATTTCTGCCCATCATGATATCGCCGACAAAGGTTGCCGTCAGTTTAGCGTCCGTTTGCTTCGCGACTTGTGGAGGAGTTTTGGCGCTTCCAATCCAGGTGAAGACAAACATGAGACAAAATATTACAGGCAATGCGATAAGAACGTGTTTATTCGTTTTCTTTTTCTCCTGCTTTGTCAATTTCAGCAGCTTTTCCTGAAAGTTCAGTTGTTTTTTCATCGTTTTGACACACCTAACTTTAGATTAGATAGTAAGCATACATAATGACGAATGTTGCTCCGCTTAACAAAAGCGTACTTCCGAGCGTAATGGTCAGCCCTTGTCTTTGGATCGTATTGGCTATTAATCCCGGAACGATGATACCGATTCCCCTGAATTCCGCAATCTCAAACGGCATGGCCGGGTAGATGAAATCAAATCCGATTTTAAGAAGAATACCTGTAATCAGCATGGCCGCAAATTTTCTGCGTCCGTACAAAATCATGATCTTTGAAAGTCCGAATTTTACGATCACATATGTCAAGAGACTGACAAAAAGGACGAGCAGCATGAAAATCGGCTGATTGAACACAAGCCCCAAATAACCCGGTACGACAAGTCCCGCCGGTACAATTCCCGTTTTTTCTGCAAATATTAGACTGAGTAAAACTCCTAATATGAGGGCGATATATAAATCTGATCCAAACATTTTGTTCTCTTCCTCCTAGCTAACGAGCTGTTTAATCTTGTAATCTTGAATTTTTTCGATGAGAGGCTCCGCTGCCCCGTGAATATTGCCGATTCCGTAAATGACGCGGCCCTCTAATTTATTTTTCAGCATGAACATAATTTCTTCTGTCGTTTTGTGCTCCAAATCAAACAGCTTGTCCGCAGGAATTTTGCCCGCTTCATACGCTTTGACGATCGGCTCTGTCGTTTCCCCAATCAGCACAAGTTCACTTGCCTCAATATAAGGAAGAACATCATCTGCAAACTGCTGTGTCCTGTCTACCCGGTCGGCGCGGCAGTTCATAATGATGATCGGCTGATCCGTCGGGTAGCCTATTTCCTTCACGCGCTTCCAAATGTTCAGCGTGGAAGCTGCGTCATTTGCCGCAAAACCGTTGACGAAATGGCCAGGGTTTTTGGCGTTCATCAGCGGCAGCACCCTCATCGCTCCCGGATCAGGCGGCGCATTCAACATGCCTTTAAAGGCTGTTTCTTCATCAATTCCCAATGCTTGCGCAACCCCGAGAGCAAGCGACGCATTATCCGGGAACACCATATACTCAAACTGGCGGAGATAATCATCCGTTATTTTCGAGTTATCTGCGATGATGACTTTCGTATTCCGTTTTTCAGCTACTTCTTTAAAGAAATCCGTGTAAGGGCTATCCGTAATAACCAAATGGCCGTTATAAGGAATCGTTGCCGTAAACGCTTCTGCGATTTCATCCAAAGTCGGTCCCATGACATCCATGTGATCTTCAAGAACGTTTACAATTACCCCGATATTAGCCTGAAGCAATTCTTCCTGAAAGATGATTTGGTAATCAGGGTTAACGGCCATACACTCGCTGACGATCGCATTGGCTCCCCTTTCCACCGTCTCTTTCATGACTTCCTTTTGTTCACCGATATTCGGCCCTTGAGGCTTTCTTTTAATCGGCTTTTCTTCCGGTGTGTCCCAATAAATCATCCTTGCATCAGTCCCGGTTGTTTTTCCAACTGTTTTGTAACCTGCTTCGATTAATATCCCTGTTGTTAACCTTGTCACCGTGGACTTTCCGCGTATCCCGTTGATGTTTACCCGGACCGGCAGTGCATCGATGTTTTGCTGATGGCGCCTCTTTTCATAAATGCCGATCCCAACAACGACCACACAGGCTAATAGCATTACCCACATTGTTTGTCTACATCTCCTTCTTGGAATCTGATTGTAAATTCATTCATCAGTATATAGGTTCAATATGAAATCACAATCGGCATTATGTAACAGAAAACGACTTTATTTTTTGTGACAAAGATCATCTCACTTACGTTACTAATACCTACCCTCATATTGATAATTTTGGAAATCGACAGTTCTTATCTCTCACTTATTTTTCAACACATTTCGATGTATGCGTTTTCAAAATTACTCACATTTCGTTTTGTACGTTTATCCCTATTTTCTGAGAAAGGCTGAAAGATGGACTGGCAATGAATCTTTAAACGTCCGAAATCCGCTTATCATAGGGAAAACACCGGTGTTTCCGTTTATTTTTTAATCGGCATACAGTTAAAAAAGTCACCATTTCTGACTGATAAAGAAAAATCCGTCCTATGACACAAAGACTATATCTAAAAAACGCTCATTTCCTTTCTTCAATGAACGGGATTGATTAACAAAACCAAACAATTTGTGAGCCGATCGATTCACCTCGTTTTATCGTTTTTTAGGTTATAATCCTAGGTTTTAAACGGCTCTTAAATTTTTTGATCTATATTTCATCAAACTTTAACATTTTTAATTTTTCTTACTATTCTATTGTTTATGAATTCGACATATTTATGATCCCGTCCCTATATTTTTCTTTCATATATCATTGCTTTGCAGAAATACAGTCTGGCAGTTTTTTTCATTGTCAATTCTTCAAGCTCGTGATACTCTTTGTGTAAACGGTTACATAAAGAGGGGGTGAAGTCTTCGTTGGCCACGATTAAGGATGTCGCACTCGCCGCTAAAGTATCCGTCGCTACGGTTTCCCGCGTTCTAAATGAGTCCGGATACGTCCATGAAGAGACGAAAACCCGGGTTCTAAAAGCGATGGAAGAACTGAATTATCACCCGAATGAAGTAGCCAGATCCCTCTATAAAAGGGAATCGCGGCTGGTCGGGCTGCTGCTTCCCGACATTACAAACCCGTTTTTTCCGCAGCTGGCCAGAGGCGTCGAAGATGAGATTCATCAGCATGGCTTTCGTCTTATCTTCGGAAACAGCGATGAAGATCTTGAAAAAGAGCTCGACTATTTGCAGACATTTAAACAAAATCACGTCGTGGGCGTGATTTCAGCGACAAATCATCCAGATGCGCCAAATTACAAAGATTCATCAATGCCGATCGTCTTTCTGGACAGAACGGGTGCGCATGCGCCGTCTGTTTTTGCGGACGGCAGAGAAGGCGGCCAGATCGCCGCTTCAGAAATCATAAAACGACACTCGAAGCGAATCACTCTTATGAAAGGGCCGGGCCATTTGCAGACGGCAAGAGACCGGTTTAACGGGGCCCTCGATATATTAGGCGAAGCCGACGTCGATTTTCATGTCATGGCGACCGAGACGTTTTCTTTTCAGGAAGCACAGCAGCGGGCTGCCGAGCTGTTTTCCCTATATCCCGGAACAGACGGTATTGTCGCAAGCAATGACATTGTGGCAACGGCCGTTCTGCACGAAGCATTAAAACGGAAGATCAAAGTTCCGGAGGATCTGCAAATTATCGGCTTTGACGATATTCCGCAAAGCGAATTGCTGTTTCCTCCCCTGTCCACGATCAGACAGCCCGCTTATGAGATGGGAAAAGAAGCGGCAAAATTGCTGCTTTCGGTCATGAAAAACGAATATATTGGACAATCGGCTGTGCAAATGCCGGTGACTTTTATTGAAAGACAAACGACGAGAAAGGCGGATGACAATGAGTAAAATATGCGTAATCGGCAGCTCTTCAATGGATTTGGTCGTGACGTCCAAAAAACGTCCGAAAGCCGGGGAAACGGTGCTTGGCGATTCATTTCAGACCGTTCCCGGGGGAAAGGGCGCAAACCAGGCGGTCGCTGCGGCGAGATTGGGCGCAGACGTGTACATGATCGGCTGCGTAGGCGATGACCATTACGGGAAAGCGATCCTGGACAATTTAAAAGCGAACGGTGTTTTGACAGACTATGTGGAACCGGTTACAGGTACAGAAAGCGGCACAGCCCACATCGTACTTGCAGAAGGAGACAACAGCATCATCGTTGTCAAAGGAGCAAACGACCATATAACGCCCGACTATGTCAAACAGGCGCTCCCGGCGGTTCAGCAGGCGGATATCGTGCTGATCCAGCAGGAAATTCCGGAGGACACCGTCGATTATGTCAGCGGGCTGTGCAAATCGCTTAGCATCCCTCTGCTGCTTAACCCGGCGCCGGCCCGGCCTCTCAGACCGGAAACGATCGAAAATGCGGCGTACATGACGCCGAATGAACACGAAGCATCGATTTTGTTTCAAGGCCTTTCCCGTGAAGAAGCGCTAAAACGGTTCCCGTGCAAACTGTTCATCACAGAAGGCAAAAACGGCGTCCGCTATCACAATGGGACCGAGGAACGGCTCATCCCTTCATTTCCGGTTGAACCAGTTGATACAACAGGCGCCGGAGACACCTTCAATGCCGGACTTGCCGTCGCTCTTTCAGAAGGTAAGGATATCGAAGCAGCCCTGCGTTTTGCCAACCGTGCAGCATCCCTGTCCGTATTACAATTCGGGGCACAAGGCGGAATGCCAAAACGGGCCGAAGTGGAGCGGGCGCTGTCATGAAAAAACACGGCATATTAAACAGCCATATCGCCAAAGTGCTCGCCGACCTCGGGCATACCGACACCATCGTCATCGCAGACGCCGGTTTGCCCGTTCCGCCCGGGGTTCTGAAAATCGATTTGGCTCTGACACTGGGAACCCCCGGCTTTCAAGACGTCGCAAAGCTGATTGCCGGAGAAATGGCAGTCGAAAAAGTAACCGCGGCTGAAGAAATTAAAACAGGCAATCCGGAGCAGAACGCATTTTTACACGGACACTTTGCAAAGCAGACGATTGAATATATGTCACACGAGGCATTTAAAGAAGCGACAAAGCAGGCAAAAGCCGTGATCCGTACCGGGGAAGCAACCCCTTATGCAAACTGCATATTGCATGCCGGGGTGATTTTTTAAATAGAAGGAAGGTGCAGCAGGTGTATATCGAAATGAAGGACATCTATAAAGCATTTGGTCAAAACCGGGTGTTAACAGGCGTTTCCTTCGAGCTTCACGAAGGCGAAGTCCATGCCTTGATGGGAGAAAACGGCGCCGGAAAATCAACATTGATGAATCTATTAACAGGCCTTCACAAGCTTGACAGCGGAACGATCAAAATCAACGGCAGAGAAACCTATTTTTCCGGTCCGAAAGAAGCTGAACAACACGGCATTGCCTTTATCCATCAAGAGCTGAATATTTGGCCTGACATGACCGTATTGGAAAATCTGTATATCGGCCGGGAACTGTCTTCAAAACTCGGATTTTTAAACAGCAAGAAAATGAAAGCGCTAGCAAAAGAGCAATTTGAAAAACTCGGAGTCTCCATTTCTCTTGAAAAAGAAGCCGGGCTCTGTTCGGTGGGCCAGCAGCAAATGATAGAAATCGCCAAAGCGCTGATGACCGATGCAAAGGTGATCATCATGGACGAACCGACCGCGGCCCTGACCGACCGGGAAATCAACAAATTGTTTGCCGTTATCGAATCGTTAAAGAAAAACGGCGTTTCCATCGTTTATATTTCCCATCGCATGGAAGAAATTTTTGCGATTTGCGACAGGATTACGGTGATGCGCGACGGAAATACGGTCGATACGAAAAACATTTCCGATACCGATTTTCATGAAGTCGTCAAAAAGATGGTCGGCCGGGAGCTCACAGAGCGCTATCCTGAGCGGAATCCAAAGCCCGGCCGAATCGTTCTTGAGGTCAGGGGCGCAACGAAAAAAGGATTATTCGAAAATATCAGCTTTCACGTCCGCGCCGGTGAAATCGTCGGCGTCTCCGGGCTGATGGGCGCGGGCCGCATGGAAATCATGAGAGCGATCTTCGGCCTCGATCCGCTCGATGCGGGCGCCATTTTGATCGACGGCAAAAAAGCGGTGATCAAAACGCCGAGCGATGCGGTGCAAAAAGGCATCGGCCTGATTACCGAAAACCGGAAGGACGAAGGGCTTGTGCTTGACGCATCGATTCGGGAAAACATCGCACTGCCGAATCTTGCAAGCTTTTCCCCTAAAGGATGGATCGATCACAAAAGCGAACAGCAATTCGTCGACCTTTTGATCAAGCGGCTTATGATCAAAACGGATTCTTCGGAAACGCCGGTCGGCAGCCTTTCAGGCGGAAACCAGCAAAAAGCGGTGATCGCCAAATGGATCGGCATCGGGCCGAAAGTGCTGATCCTGGATGAGCCGACACGGGGCGTCGATGTCGGGGCAAAACGGGAAATTTATCAGCTGATGAATGAGCTGACAGACCGCGGCGTCGCGATCTTAATGGTCTCCTCCGAGCTTCCCGAGATTCTCGGCATGAGCGACCGCGTGCTTGTCATCCGCGAAGGAAGCTTAAGCGGAGAACTATCGCGGCAAGACGCCACACAAGAACGGATTATGACACTCGCTACAGGAGGGCTGTAACATGAACACTCAACCCGCAAAAGAAATGGGAAAAAACGTGTATCTCGACTCTATTTTGCAAAAGCTCGGTGCGTTTCTCGGCCTCATCATTCTTGTTGTTATCGTATCGCTGTTAAACCCGGGCTTTTTAGAACCATTAAATATTTTAAACCTGTTAAGACAGGTCGCCATTAATGCTTTGATTGCGTTCGGTATGACTTTTGTTATTCTGACCGGGGGGATCGACCTGTCCGTCGGAGCAATTCTCGCCCTTTCAAGCGCTTTAATCGCAGGGATGATCACGGGCGGAATCGACCCGATACTCGCGGTCGTCATCGGCTGTCTGATCGGGGCATTGCTCGGCATGGTAAACGGACTTTTGATCACGAAGGGGAAAATGGCTCCATTTATCGCAACGCTGGCGACAATGACGATTTTCCGCGGCCTCACGATGGTGTATACGGACGGAAATCCGATTACGGGGCTCGGTAACCACTACGGCTTTCAGCTATTCGGACGCGGATACTTTTTAGGCATCCCCGTCCCCGCCGTCACGATGGCAGCCGCCTTTATCCTGCTTTGGGCCATCCTTCACAAGACGCCGTTCGGCCGCCGCACATATGCGATCGGCGGCAATGAAAAAGCGGCGCTCATTTCAGGCATCAAGGTATCCCGCATCAAGATCATGATCTATTCTCTCGCAGGCCTTTTATCTGCATTAGCGGGCGCCATTTTGACGTCGCGCCTCAATTCGGCGCAGCCGACGGCAGGGACCTCTTATGAGCTGGACGCCATCGCCGCGGTCGTATTGGGCGGAACAAGCCTTGCCGGAGGAAGGGGAAGAATCGCCGGCACGTTGATCGGCGTGCTGATCATCGGGACATTAAACAACGGCTTGAACCTGCTCGGCGTTTCTTCGTTTTTCCAAATGGTCGTCAAAGGGATCGTCATCTTGATCGCAGTTTTGCTTGACCGCAAGAAATCCGCATAAGGGGGACACGATTCATGAAAAAATTGCTAACGGTAGTTACGGCGCTGGCGCTGCTTTTCCTGTCAGCCTGTTCATTGGAGCCGCCTGAGTGGGCGAAGCCCAAAAAAGAAAACGGAAAAGAAATCAAAATCGGTTTATCTGTCTCAACGCTGAAAAACCCGTTTTTCGTATCGTTAAAAAACGGCGTTGTGAATGAAGCGAAAAAACGCGGCATCAAAGTGATCGTCGTTGACGCCCAGGACGATTCGGCAAAACAGACAAACGATGTCGAGGACCTTCTTCAGCAAGGCGTTGACGCGCTGCTGATTAATCCGGCCGATTCATCGGCGATTTCCACCGCCGTCCAATCGGCAAATTCGCTCGGCATCCCGGTCGTTACCCTTGACAGATCTGCCGAAAAAGGAAAAGTTGAAACCCTTGTGGCTTCAGATAATGTCAAGGGCGGACAAATGGCGGCCGATTACATCGTTGAACGGCTCGGCAAAAGCGCAAAAGTCGCCGAGCTCGAGGGCGTTCCGGGCGCGTCTGCTACGCGGGAACGGGGTTCAGGCTTTCACAAAACAGCCGACCAAAAGCTCGATGTCATCGCAAGGCAAACGGCCGACTTTGACCGCACAAAGGGATTAAACGTCATGGAGAACCTCCTGCAGGGAAATCCTGATATTCAAGCCGTATTCGCCCACAATGACGAAATGGCGCTCGGTGCGATCGAAGCGATCAGAAGCTCGGGGAAAGACATTCTCGTCGTTGGATTTGACGGAAATGAAGATGCGATTAAAGCGGTCAAAACGGGAGAAATGGCGGCAACGATCGCCCAGCAGCCTGAATTGATCGGAAAGCTTGCCGTCCAGGCGGCGCAAGATATTCTGAACGGCAAAAAAGTCGATAAAACCATACCTGCTCCGCTAAAGCTGGAAAAATCAAAATGATTCTCGGGTAACCCGCCAGGCGGCCTGCGGAGCGAAACGGCTAGACCTCTTGATCACAAGAGGTCTTTTTTCAAGCTGTTTTGCGCCGTCTCCATAAAAGCTTGTGCGGCGAGACTGACATAACAGCTTTCCGAATAAGCAAACACAATCGTTCGGGTCGGTGCAGATTGCAAAGGGACATAGACGAGACGCGGAGACGATTTCCTCATCACCATTTGCGGGACAATCGTGACGCCCATTCCGTTTTCAACGAGGGACTGTGCGGTTTCAATGCTGCTCGTTTTGAATGTGACCTTTGGTTTGAACCCTGCTTTTGCGCACAAATCAAGCACCGTTCTGCGGAAACCGTATCCCTCTTTTAATAAAATAAACGGCACATCCTCGGCAGCTTGCAAGGAAACGGCTCTTTTTTCGGTCTCTCTCCGAACAGAATAAATGAACGACTGCATCTGTTCAGTCATCCAGCTCTGCTTTTCAAACGGAACGGCGAGAAAAAGCGGCTCCGTCAATATCGGAACG
The DNA here is from genome assembly GCF_036963165.1 of Bacillus sp. JJ675. Classification (NCBI taxonomy): domain Bacteria; kingdom Bacillati; phylum Bacillota; class Bacilli; order Caryophanales; family Bacillaceae; genus Bacillus; species Bacillus sp. JJ675. Next base: position 39,940 of record NZ_JBALMR010000022.1, read on the forward strand.
GTAACGAGCCGTTCATTATCGATGGGCAGCGGCAAAATCGCCAAATCAATTTCGCCTTTTTCCGTCATTTGTTCTAATGCTGCAGGTGATTCTTCTATCAGCTGAACGCGCACGCCCGGATGTTTTTCAAAAAACGTCTTCAATAGCGGAGGCAAAAGGTGCCCTCCCGTTACCGCAGGTACACCGATCGACAGCCCCGTACCCATCCCCTGGCGCTGATCCTGCATTTCGCGCAGCAGATCGTCTCTTGCCCGCAATATGTCCTGGGCTCTTTGAATAAACCTCATTCCTTGCGGAGTGGGTGACACGGCTCCCCTTTTTCGATAACAAAGGAAAACCGAGCTCGCCCTCCAGTTTTTTGATCTGCTGGCTCAGCGATGGCTGGGCGATGTGGAGGCTGTCAGCCGCCTTCGTAAAGCTGCCTTTTTTATATATTTCCGCCGTGTATTCAAAAAGCCTCATATCCATGGCCGCACCTCCATAGTTTCAGACTATTGTATTCATACATTTTATATCTTGGACTGATAGATGTCGATGTCGTTACGATAAATCTATAACCATTTTAAGGAGGATGATGGTTATGAAAACGAGAGCACAACAGCAATTTTCGAAAAACGCTGAGCAATACCGTGATGAACCGCTGTTTTCAGCAGGAAAGGATCTTGAAGCAATGGTAAAAAGCGTGCCGCTTGCAGGAGATGAAGCCCTGCTTGACGTCGGAGCGGGAGCGGGGCATACAGCGATTGCATTTTCGCCCTTCGTCATGCAGTGCACAGGCATCGATGTTACTGAGGAAATGGTCAAGACCGCTGCCCTTTATGCGAAAGAAAAAAACGCCTGCAATGTGACGTTTCTTCAAGGAGATGCGGAAAAGCTCGATTTCCCGGACGCTTCTTTTGATATCGTCACATGCCGGTTTGCGGCTCATCATTTCCCTGACATCAGCCGGGCGATGTCAGAAATCGCCCGCGTATTAAAGCAGGGGGGCAACTTTATCCTCGTGGACCATCACGCACCTGAAGACAAGGCCCTCGACCAGTTTATCAATCGGCTCAATCGGATGAGAGACCCGTCGCACGTCCGGGAATATTCGCTGGCCGAATGGAACAAATGGTTTGAAGAAAACGGCCTGGATTATATGGAACAGGGAAGGTGGAACATCCCCATTGAATACGACAACTGGATTCACCGGGGAGCGGTACCTGAGGAAAAAAGGCCGGACATTGCCGCCCATTTGACCGGATCATCACAAGCATGCCGCGATGAATTCCAAATTGTCCTGGCCGAAAACGGCCATCCGCTTTCATTCTGCCTTAAAGGGGTGTTGATTTTAGGAAAGAAGCGGTAATGGCTGAAAAAAAGCCCTCTTTTTTCGGAAAGAGGGCTTCACTTCATTATTGCTCCGGATTTCCTTCCGTCGCTTCAATGCCTGCCACAAGATCGTGGCTTGCTAAATCAGCTTTAAAGAAATCCTTCGTATTCGGCAATCTGAGGTTCATATTCAGTTTTTGCGAAATCTGAACCGTACATTTTTCGATTTCATAATCAAATACATGTCCGCCGCCATTGCGATCTTCATCAATAAAATGAAGGTGGAAGCCTGATACGGCGATGCCGTGGGCAAACTGAGGCGTCCAAAAACCGACGATCGTGCCTTTGATGTCGTCAAAATCGAAGATCGGCTGGGATTTCACCGCTTCGACCATCGGCACGTACGGTTTTTCCTGCAATTCCACCGTTCTCGTTTTTACTTTTTTAAAGACGCCGTCCATGCGGATCGCGTAAAACAGGTTTTCGCTCGGCATGATCTTCTTCATCTCTTTTTCAAACTCTTCGAGCGTCATTCGCTGATTGATCTCATGGTAAATGTCCGGACGGAAGAACGTCAGCGAACAAAAAGGAGAACAGTCCGTTTCTTGAACGGGATAGGCTTTTCCATCTGAACGGAGACGGTAAAACTCGCCGTCAAACCCGATCAGTTCCCCGTCGAGCTGATTAAACGTGCCGATCCCGAAGTCGCCGTGCTCTTTTATTTCCGACATGTAAAAGTCCCCGTCATAAATACCGTCCAATAGGGAAACCATCGTTGAGACCTGATAGACCTGGTCAAGATTTTTATCGATGGATTGAATGACTTTCTGCTTGCTTATACTTTTCATTTTCCTCTTTTCACTCCCTTGATTTTAATATGATGACTGAACGTGCTGTGATCAAGATTGCTTAGAGGTTTCTTTTTTTAATTGTTCCTCAAACGCTTTAGGGAAACGTTGGTCTGCCAAATGAATGTTGTCGCTGTAATCGACAGGAATATCAATGACGACAGGACCCTCTGCATCAAGACCCTGCTGAAGCACTTCTTTCAATTCTTCCGGCGAATTAACCCTTAAGCCTTTTGCTCCAAAGCTTTCAGCGTATTTTACAATATCTATATTGCCAAAGTCGACTCCGGAAGTCCGGTTGTATTTCATTTCCTGCTGGAACGCCACCATGTCATATGCGCTGTCATTCCATACAAGGTGTACGATCGGAGCTTTTAATCTGACCGCTGTTTCCAATTCCATCGCCGAGAACAGGAAGCCGCCGTCTCCTGAAACGGATACGATTTTTTGTCCCGGGTTTACAATAGATGCTGCAATCGCCCAAGGCAAAGCGACGCCGAGCGTCTGCATGCCGTTTGAAATCAGCAGGCCAAGCGGACGGTAGCATCGGAAATATCTAGACATCCAAATGGCATGAGAGCCAATATCGCATGTCACCGTGACATCATCGCTCACCAAATTGCGCAAATCGTGAATGATTTGCAGCGGATGCACGCGGTCTGATTGCTTCTCTTTAGGGGGCTCGCTTTGTTCCTTCAATGCTTTGCTTAACTGATGTAGCACAGGCACGAGCGATTTGTCGATTGAGACAGGAAGCGAATCGTGTTCAATATGGTCCAAAGTCGCTGCGATATCCCCGATTAGTTCGATGTCCGGCTGATAATCGTGATCGATTTCCGCTTGAATTTCATCTAGGTGAATAATGCTTCGTTCGCCTTTTTTATTCCACAATACCGGATCGTATTCAATCGGATCGTACCCGACCGTCAAGACGACATCCGCTTTTTCCAATAAAATATCTCCGGGCTGATTGCAGAATAATCCAATTCGTCCGAAGTATTGGTCTTCCAAATCATGAGCAAGCGTTCCCGCTGCCTGATACGTTTCGACAAACGGAAGCTTCACTTTTCTCAGCAGACGGCGGACAGCTTCTATTGCTTCAGGTCTTCCGCCTTTCATTCCGACAAGCACGACAGGAAGGTTTGCATTTTGAATTTTGGCGATGGCCGCACTGATGAGTTCATCCGGAGCTGCGCCCAGTTTCGGCGCAGGCAAGGTTCCTACCGGTTTAGCGGTAGCCGGACCGGCTGTTACGTCCTGCGGAAAGCTGAGAAAGGCTGCGCCGGCCTGTCCAGAAGCTGCCGCTCTGAACGCATTTGTTACGGCTTCAGGAATATTGTTAGGATCTTCAACTTCTGCGCTGTATTTCGTAATCGGCTGAAATAACGCCGCATTATCCATTGATTGATGGGTCTTTTTAAGACGATCCGCTCTCTTTACAGCACCAGCAAGAGCAACAACCGGATCTCCTTCTGTATTGGCTGTTACAAGACCGGTAGCTAAATTAGAAGCTCCCGGACCTGAGGTCACCAGGCAAACACCGGGCTTTCCAGTCAATCGTCCGACTGCCGCCGCCATAAATGCTGCATTTTGCTCGTGACGGCATACGATCAATTCAGGCCCTTTGTCTTTCAACACGTCAAATACCGCATCGATTTTTGCTCCCGGAATACCGAAAACATGAGTGACACCCTGCTGAATGAGACTATCCACCACAAGCTCTGCTCCTCTTACCGTAAGAGTTTCATTTTCAGCGGCTACTTTTTTCAAAGCCCTCACTCCTCCATTTTCATTCATTTACAATGAATTTTTAATAAAATTATTGTATTATTAAATATACATCTTGTGGAAATTGTTTTCCAATACTTCTTTGTCTTACAATTAATATGTAAAACGACTGAAATCGCATTCAGAAAGGAATGAGTGAAAAATGGAGCTGCGCCACCTTCGTTATTTTATGGTTGTAGCCGAAGAGCTGCATTTCGGAAAAGCAGCTCTTCGGCTGAAAATGACTCAGCCTCCGCTCAGCCAGCAGATTAAGCAGCTAGAAAGTGAGATTGGCGTCACCTTGCTGAAGAGGTCAAAAAGAGCCGTCAAGCTGACGGCGGCAGGCGGCGTTTTTTTAAAGCAGATAAAAGAAGGCCTGTCCCAGATCGATCAGGCGGTTGACATGGCCCAGCGGACCGCCCGGGGTGAACTCGGCAGGCTCGTGATCGGCTTTGTCGGCTCGGCGACATACGAAATTATGCCGCCGATCATCAGGGAGTACCGCAGACAATTCCCTTCAGTCAACATTGAATTGCGGGAGCTGTCGACCCCAAACCAAATCGAAGCCTTATTAAACGGACACATCGACATCGGCGTTTTGCACCCTCCGTTAGGAAACGATGAACTGAAGTCATACACAGTGAAGAAAAGCCATTGCGTACTCGCGCTTCCTAAATACCACCCGCTTACTAAAAAATCCCGGATTTATCTGCGTGATCTTGAAGACGAGTCACTGATTGCGATCGACAAATCAGCATGGCCTTCTTTATACACTGACTTCATTTTTTCGTGCGAGCAGGCCGGCTTCGTTCCCAACATCGCCCAGGAAGCGACCGAATATCAAATGGTGATCGGCCTCGTATCTGCCGGAATGGGGGTTGCGGTCGTGCCGACGGCGGCCAAACGGCTGTTTAACCTTGATGTGGTCTACAGGGAAATCGATGACCTTTCGCTTCGGGCAGAATGGGTCACCGCCCACAGAAAGGACAACCGCAATCCGGCTTTGCAGCATTTTATAGAAGTTTCGAATGAGGTTTCAACATCATAGACTGGTAGAATATGCAGCAAAATACCCAATGAACGGCCGTTCATTGGGTATTTTTGTTCCTTTTATTTATGGATTTTCACGCGTTCTGAAATCGGCGCGAAATCTTTTTCTCCAGGCTCTGCTACTGGATGGCCGAACGGCATTTGCGCGATCAGCTTCCAGCTTTCAGGGATGTTCCATTCTTTTTTGACTTCCTCATCAACGAGCGGGTTGTAGTGCTGCAAAGTAGCTCCGAGACCTTCGCTCTCCAAAGCGGTCCATACGACAAGCTGGAGCATGCCAGAAGACTGCTCAGACCAGATTGGGAAATTGTCTTTATACAATGCAAATTGTTCTTGAAGTCCTTTAATGACGTTTTGATCTTCGAAAAACAGAACCGTGCCGTAGCCGCTGCCGAAAGCGTTCATTTTTTCTTCCGTGCTTGCAAATTGATCGGCAGGAACGATTTTTCGCAGCGTTTCGGTTGTGATTTCCCAAAACTTATCATGCTGCCCGCCCAATAGAACAACGGCCCTTGAGCTTTGCGAATTGAATGATGACGGGGTGTGGTTGACGGCAAACTCGACGATTTCCCGAATTTTGTCGTCCGATACCTTTACATCTTTAGAGATTCCATAAATTGAACGCCTTTCTTTAATCGCGGTGTAAAAATCTTTAGCCAACGTTTTCGCCTCCCAAATTATCTCGATTTCGAGATAATTATAGCTCGTGGAAAAAATTGTGTCAAAAGATTTGTTTCGAACATTTACTTTCCTATCGCTGCCCCGTCGCAGCGCGGATCAGTTCCCCCCCCTCGGGAAGCCTTGATCATCGATTTGGATCGCTGCCGCATGTCCCATCACGCCGTCAAAATCATCGACAACGGTGACCAGATGCCCCCGCTCTTTCAGCTTTTGAATCACTTCTTCGTCCACCCTGTTTTCGATTCTCACGCCTGCGACATAATCTCCCCACGTTCTGCCCCACAACCATCTCGGCTCATTGATAGCCGTTTGCGGGTCCATTCCGTAATCGATCATTCTCGTCAAAAGAGCGGTTTGGGTTTGCGGCTGCCCTTCCCCTCCCTGTGTCCCGTAAAGGATTTTCGGTCTGCCGCCTTTGCACGCCATGGCCGGCATCAATGTATGGAACGTTCTTTTTCCGGGCTCCAGTCTGTTGACATGCCCGGGGTCAAGAGAGAAAAACGATCCTCTGTTTTGCAGAATGATTCCCGTTTCGCCCGCCGTCACGCCTGATCCGAATTCAAAATAGAGGCTTTGAATAAAAGACACAGCATTTCCTTCTTCGTCTGCAACCGCTGCATATGCCGTATCGCTGCCGACCAGCGGGCTTGCAAGCGGCTTCGCTTCATCGCCGATATTCTCCGCGATATCTCTCGCGTACTCCTTGTCAAGCAAACGTTCGAGCGGCACCGGCGAAAAATCGGGATCTGTCAGAACCTCGTTGCGGTCGGCAAAGCTTCGCTTTAATGCTTCGATCAAGAGATGATAGTATTCAAAGGTACCATGGGGGATTTTCGTAAAATCATAGTGTTCCAGGATGTTCAGCGTCATGAGCCCTGCAAACCCTTGGGAATTAGGCGGCATTTTATAGACGTCATACCCTCTGTATGAGGAAGAAAGCGGTGTGACCCATTCCCCTTTATGGCGCATGAAATCTTCCAGTGTGAGCAATCCTCCGTTGTTTTGCAAATAACCGGCTATCGATTGGGCGATTTCCCCTTTATAAAATGCGTTTTTTCCTTTTTCCGCAAGAAGGGCTAACGTCCCGGCCAGCTCTTTTTGCACAAAGCGTTCACCTTCGGCGGGAGGCCTTCCGCCCGGAAGAAAAATGTCTGATGTCACCGGGATTCCGGAAAGCCATTCGGCATGTTTTTCGGTGGTCCGGCATTGATCCGTCGAGGCGGGGAACCCCTCTTCAGCGTACGCGATCGCCGGCTCAAGCACCTCTTTCAGCGTTAAACGACCGTAAGTTTTCAAAACTTCGTCCCAGCTGTCAGCCATGCCCGGAACCGTAATTGCGCTCAAAACGCCTCTCTCCGGGATGACAGGCTCCCCTTTGTAGCATTCGCGGGTCACCCGCATGCCCGATCTTCCGCTGCCGTTGAAACCCGTTACCTCTCCGCTCTCCGAACGGTACATCAGCCAAAAAGAATCCCCGCCGAGTCCCGTCATATGGGGATAGACGACCGCGAGGCAAGCGCTGACGCAAACGGCTGCATCAAACGCGTTTCCCCCTTTTTCCAGCATCCGGTGTCCGGCAAGCGACGCGAGATAATGGGGACTGACGACCATCTGTTTCGTTCCGATTCTTAATTTCTCCATATTCCTTCCTTTCTGTTAAAACGTCTGTTTTTCTTTTGAAGTATATCGGCCGGAATCTCCAGGTTCTACCTCCGCGGAAGAAAACCTTCCAATCATTTTTCATAAAGTTGAATAAAATCGATAAAACCATTCATACCGAAATCCAATATATGATACAATTTACAAAACGTTTTTCAAAAAACAAAAAAGATTGCGATACGATGAAAGACGATATGAAAGGAAGGTACGTGTATGAGTCTTGATTACCATATGCCAAATTTAGTTCTTGATGAAACAGATAAAAAAATTCTATCGATTCTCCATGAGGAAGGAAGGATTTCTTATACTGATCTGGGGAAGCGTGTAGGTCTGTCGCGGGTTGCCGTTCAAACGAGGATCAACAATTTGATGGAAGAAGGCATCATCGAAAAGTTCACCGCCGTGATCAACCCAGTGAAGGTCGGAATTCCCGTATCGGTCTTTTTTAATGTAGAAGTCGAGCCCAAATATTTAGAGGCCGTTGCCGCTGCGCTCGAAAAGGAACCTGCCGTCACAAGCCTCTATCATATGACCGGGCCGAGCAAGCTCCATATGCACGGAATCTTTGCCAATGATCACGAAATGGAGGAATTCCTGACAAAGCGCCTCTACCCTTTGGAAGGCGTCGTCAGCGTGGACTGCCAGATGCTGATCAAGCGCTATAAGAGCCGCATGGGAATGAAGCTGTAAAAAGGAGGAAGTGACATGAAGCATCCTTACCGCGAACTGATCATCGCGATGATGAGGGCCGGGATATTGGGGTTCGGCGGCGGACCTTCCGTTATTCCGCTGATCCGCCATGAAGCCGTTACAAAATTCAAATGGATCGATGATGGTGAATTCGGAGAAATCCTGGCGCTTGCCAATGCGCTGCCAGGGCCGATCGCAACAAAGATGTCGGCGTACTTAGGGTATAAAATAAAAAGTATTCCCGGGGCCGTCGTGGCGACAGCGGCGCACATTTTGCCGACTTGCACAGCGATGGCCATGCTGTTTGCTGCAGTCAACGTGCTCAGCCATTCGAAGGTCGTAAACGGCATGATCGGCGCTGTTACCCCGGTCATCGCCGTGATGCTAGGGCAGATGGCATACGAATTTGGCCAAAAAGCGCTGAAAGGCTTCGGAATCGTCACCGGCGTCCTTTTTTTCATTATTGCATTTTTGGGTCTTCAGGTGTTTTCGATTCATTCGGGCATCGTCGTCACGGTGTTTCTGGCTTACGGCGCTTTCCATTTTAAATTGAAACGAAAGGCCGCAGAGCGAAAGGATAAAGGAGTGTCTGCTTCATGATCGCATTGTACTTGTTTTGGGCGTTTTTTATCGCAAACCTGCTCGGGTACGGCGGCGGTCCCGCTTCGATTCCCCTTAATTTTGAAGAGGTCGTCCGCCATTTTCATTGGCTTTCAAAAGATGAATTTTCCAACATGCTGGCGCTTGCGAACGCTTTGCCCGGCCCGATCGCCACGAAAATTGCCGCATATGTCGGCTACAGCGTATTGGGATGGCCCGGAATAATCGTCGCTCTGATAGCGACCGTGCTGCCTTCAGCAATCGCTCTTATTTTATTGCTTAAACTGATCCGCCGCTTCCGAAAGTCAGATGCGGTAAAAGGAATGACGCTGTCCGTCCAGCCCGTGCTCGCCGTTATGATGCTGTTGTTGACATGGGAAATCGGCGGTGATGCGATTTATTCCATCGGCTTGATCCAAGCGCTTGCAATCGCATTGGTCTCTTTGATCGCCTTGACAAAATTCCGCGTTCATCCGGCGTTCTTAATCGCAGCAGCGTTCGCATACGGCGGGATTGTCATTCCACTGCTGTAAAAGATGCGCCGCCTGCATATGAACGGGGACAACTTGCCGCCTGCCGACGGAATGGTATTCAACACCGGCTTCTATCGCTTCCCGCAATTCGTGGCAGTTTCGCCCGTCAAAAATGATCGGGGCATCCATCAGCTCTCTGTAGGATGCTAAAGGGAATGCTTTTATGTCTTCCCAGTCTGTCAAAATCATCACCGCATCAGAGCGTTTTACCGCTTCTTCAATCGTCTCCGCATATTGAACGCCTTCTGCTAAGACCCGTTTTGCATTTTCAGCCGCAATCGGGTCGAACGCTTTCATCTTCGCTCCCCTTTCGGCAAGCGCTTCGGCAATGACGATTGACGGAGCCTCCCTCATATCGTCAGTATTCGGTTTAAAGGAAAGGCCAAGCAGAGAAATCACTTTGTCTTTCAAGCCTCCGAGCCGCCTTTCCGCTTTCTCGACCAACAGGATCGGCTGCTCATTGTTCACCTTGATCACAGACTTGAGCAGTTCGAAATCGTGCTCCACATGGCCGGCAATTTGGACAAGGGCGTTCGTATCTTTCGGAAAACAAGAGCCGCCGTAGCCGATGCCGGCTTTTAGAAACCGGTGGCCGATTCTTTTGTCCTGTCCCATTCCGTATGCGACAGACTCAATATCTGCGCCGACCTTCTCGCAAATATTCGAAATTTCGTTTATAAAGCTGATTTTCGTGGCAAGAAAGGCGTTTGATGCATATTTAATCATCTCTGCACTTCTGATATCCGTTTTAAAAACAGGAATGCCAAAAGGAGCAAAGACTTGTTCGAGAATAGCGGCCGTTTGTTCATTCTCGGCGCCGATCACGATCCGGTCTCCGTGAAACGTATCATAAATCGCTGAGCCCTCCCGCAAAAATTCGGGATTGGATGCAGCCGATATTTGCACACGATTCCTTGCGTAGCGTTTAATGATGTTTGAAATCCATTCGCTCGTGCCCACGGGGACGGTGCTTTTCGTGACCACGAGGCAGTCCCGCTTTACATGGCGGCCGATCATTACAGCCGCACTCTCAATATATCGGAGGTCGGCCTGGCCGTTTTCCTTTTGCGGAGTGCCGACCGCAATAAATATAATATCAGCCCCTGAAATGCCTTTTTTAAAATCCGTTTCAAAGGCGAGTCTGCGGCGGGCGAGGTTCCTCCGGATCAAATCCTGGAGCCCAGGTTCATAAATCGGCGATAACCCTTTTCTCAACAGCCCGACCTTTTGTTCATCGATATCGATACATGTAACATAGTGGCCGATGTCCGACAGGCAGGCGCCTGTCACAAGACCGACATACCCGGTGCCAACGATGGAAATGTTCATGGTGCTCCTCCTCTGTCTGTATATATGCCGGTTGATGCAACGCTTTAGAGCAGACCCAAGAGCTTTTTCTTTTTGACCGGTAGCGGCGTAATCTTATGAATATCACGGTTTTTGATAAGAAGCCCGGCATTTTCTATAAACATACTCAAAAAATCAGGGCCATATTCGTTTTCCAATACGTCAAAAAAGAAGGAGCGAACCTTTACATTATGTGCATCCGATGCGATGAAGTGGACGAGATTGGCTTCGATGAAGCGGCGGGCCAGCTTTTTGACGTTTCTCCCGAAATGCCCGGTCAGACTTGAGCAAGTAATCTGGACGCATGCGCCTGTTTTGACGAGCCGATATAAACGGTCGGGGTTTTCCATTATTTCCATATTCCGCTCAGGGTGGGCGATGACCGGGATGAATCCGTTCAGCAGAAGATCAAACATCAGCTTTTCTGCATAGCGCGGCACATGGTGATAAGGAAGCTCGATCAGCACATATTTTGTTCCGGAGAGACTTAGCAGCCTGCCGCGTTCGAGGTCATCTTTTATTTCGCCGTATAAGCGGATTTCCTGGCCAGGCAGGATGGTCAGCGGAATGCTTTCCTGCCTGAGCCTTGTCTTCAATGCTGTCATGCGGGCGAGGACCGCCTCTTTTGGATTTTCGCATATGCCGATTCTGTGGTGCGGGGTGGCAATGACGGTGTCTATTCCCTGAGAAACGGCTTGTTTCGCCATTTCAAGACTGTCGTCCATACACCCTGCCCCGTCATCAAGGGCCGCAAGAATATGGCAGTGAATATCAATCATAACCAAACCTCCCGTAAAGCGGTCAAAGCGCCTGACCTTTTCCGACCGTACCGTTCATCCGGCTGACGGCCTGTCCTTTTTTCGGCTTCGTGAATAAAATGTTCCCCAATACGGGAAGTTCCAGCCTATTTTCAACGTCACCCTCGTTTTTCACCGTGTTGTTCAAAAGCTCAAGAATAAAGGCGAGCCCGGCTCCAAACAGCAATCCAAACATCGTGAAGACAGCGATATTGAATGTTTTGTTCGGGCTGACAGGCGCAGGTGAACCGTACGGTACGGCTTTTGTGACGATGGTGACCTCGGCTTTATCGTTCATGATGTCTTGAATGTCTCTTTGAAAAACGGAAGCGACTGTATTTGCGATGGCGGCCGCTTTGGAATAATCCTTGTCAGTCGCGGAAATACTGACAATCTGTGATTCGTTTTCGCTGACAACGGTCATTTTATTCTTGAGTTCGTCCGCCGTTTCGCGAAGGCCGAGATCATCTTTCACTTTATTCAAAATGACAGGGCTTTTCATGATGACGTTATACGTATTGATGAGTTCAAGATTGGTCTGAATGTCGGCAAAATTTGAGGTTTGGCGGCCATTGACGAGGATTTGGGCGGTTGCCTGGTAGATCGGTGTGAGCAGAAAATAATTGACTGCGGCGCTCGATGCAGCCGCCGCCATCGTGATCAGAATGATGATCGCGCACCTTTTTTTCAAAACGAAGAACACGTCTTTAAAGCCGAGCTTGTCCCGCATAAGAGCCCCCCTAAGCTTCTTTCATTTATTTAAATTTTCAGCAAATTTCACCTTTACCTTGATTATACATATTTATCGCGGTTCTGAAAGAAATGAATCCTGACAAATAGCGGGAGATTCCGGGGATGGAGGGTCTTTATATGATGTAACATAGCGGTTTTTGCAGGAATGGGGCTGTTTTTGCTGAACGAAAAAGCCGCCAAACAGAGTTTGCGGCTTTTTACGTTGTATAACCATTTTTGATATGAACAATCAGATCTTCAAGCAATTCTTTTGTCGTAATGTCATGCGACTTTTCGCCAATGTCATAAGCGTGCATGAGAATTTTCAAAAACTCTTCCTGATTCAATTCCTTATCATCCATACCTTTTTCCTTTCAGCTTCCATGAAATCATACTCATTTTTGCGTTATATTCAGATTATATGCTGTTAAGTATCGATTTGCCATAGTCTATTACATTATTCGACAGCTGTCCGTTTTTATGTCCTTTTCCAGAGAAAATCTTTTTTGCATCAGCGGATTAAGCTATAATAGAGAGATTGGAAACTTTTTAAAAGTCATTCGGTTAGGAGCGATAGACATGCTTCAGGAAATGATCTCAAAAACAGTTGTAATGGAAGCCGCTGAACAGTTTAAGCATGTGCTTCCGCACGATGAAGATAACATTCAGCTTCTAAAAAAAGCCCTTATTTTATACAGGCAGGATTCGGTCTATCGGGTCAAACCGCTCAGCGGGCATACGGCGGCAGCCTACGTACAGGACGTCGTGCCGGTGAAAGTGACAATCGATCTGTCCGACGTCAAAAAAAGCAGTTGTTCATGCCCGGCAAAAAAAATCTGCCGCCACATCCTTGCCGTTTACTTATATTTATATGCACAATATGAACGATTGGGAACTTTTACGGAATATTGGAAAGAACAGCGCCAATCCTTTGATCAGCGGCTTTTGTTAAACCAGCTTCGGCTCAGCCCTGAAAACGTGCGGCCAACGTTCGAAAACTGGAAACGTTTTTTCGAATCGGAATTCAGGCATTGGGAACAGCGGACGCCGAAAGGCCAGCAAACGATGCAATACCTTTACTACGGCTATTTTTCAGCGCTAAAAAAGCGGACGCCGTCTGAACCGGAGCTGAAAAAAATGTACCAGATCCATGCAGCCCTTGCGACATGGCTTGCGATGCATACGCTGATCGAAAACATGCGCATCGATCCGGAAAAAGATTTTTATTCGCTCAACCCTTATATCGAACAGCTGATGGACACGATTTACAGCTCGATTGATGAGCTGAAAACGTATGCGCTCTCTTTTTCGCTCGATCCGTTTTTAGAAAAAACGCCAGGCGCCGTTCGCGAACTCCTGCTCAAGAAAGACATTTTTCAATATGAAAGACTTCGGATATTCGGGGAGATTTGGAGCGCCCTTCTGTCCCGGCCGAAATGGCTGAAGCGGGAACTTGACGTTTTGCACGGACTGCCTGACACTCCCGAAATTCAGTTTGCCCGGCTTCACCTTGAATTCCTGCTGAAAAACGACGAGGCCATCTTTGAAAAAGCCGGAACTTTTTCTCCTGACATTCTGCCTTATACGTTTCAGTGGCTCAGCGTCATGACAGCCAAAAAGGATTGGAAGCGCCTGAAAAAATGGTATGAACGGATGGAAGGGATTGTCGAAGGCTTCTCAAAGCTTGATAGACCTTACCGGGAAATCCGCGACGCCTTGAGCGAATTCTTCCTGTTTCTCGACAACTACAGCAAAAACGCGAACGATGAGCAATTATATGAAAGGTACTGCAAAAAGTGCCTGCCGTACACATTTACAGAATACAGCCAATTTCTATACAGCAGGAAACGGTTTATCGAGTGGATGGAAATTCACAGCCTCGTCGGCTTTTCAATCGAGGAAATCGGTCAGAATGCGTTGAAGGACATCGCAGCAGAGGTTCCCGAGGCGCTTGTTCCTTCCTACCACAGGGAAATTTCCGGCTTGATTGAACAGCGGAACCGCAGCGCATATAAAGAAGCCGTCCGCTGCTTGAAAAAGCTGCGCACTCTTTATAATAAGATGAAAAAACAAGATGTCTGGAAGCGCTACATGGAACAGCTGACAGCCCGCCACAAAAGGCTGCGGGCATTCCAGGAGGAGCTAAAGAAAGGAAAGTTGATCGATGGCGAGTCTTAAAGAAATCGTGATACATGTCGAACAGTCCGAAGACTATACATTCATTTTATCCTGCTATGACAAGGACCATCAGCAGCTCACGCACAGCCAGATGGAAAGGCATTTATTTCAATGGCACGAATCATCCTTTTACGGCACTTTTCTGGAGGATGCAGGCCTGGAAAAACCGGCCGTGCTTCTATCTCCCTGGATGGCTGCTGAATTTCTCGGCAAAAACTCGTTTAATTCCTTTAGTGATATTTTGCTGACTGAGGAAACAGAGCCTTTGATGAAAACAGCTTCAACGATTTACGAATTTATCCTGGATCAGGATTTTGTCCCCGATTATGGAGCGTGGAAAAAGGGAATGCTGCGCTGGAAAGACAAAGAAGGCTTTTTGGAAGGTTATACGGCCGAATGGTTTTCCCGGGCAGTCGACGACTACATCGATTATAACGGAGAACTGAAGGCAAAATGGGAGAGGATCGTTGAACATTCCCCCGCCGTCACCTCATTTAAGGGACATTTTCTTGATGAAGAGGATTTTCTTGAAACGATCGGCTGGATTGAAAACCCCGTCCCGTTCACCGTCGGACTCAGATTAAACGAGCCCGATTTTGACGGTGATGATTGGAAAATCGAATTGTTTTTACGCGATAAAAAAAGCGGGGACATCCAGTTTTTCGACGGCTTGAAAGGGCTGAAAAAATCGTGGCGCGCATATGCCGATCGAATCGCCCGCGAACAGGACCGCTTCCGCCAAACCGTCCCATGGCTTTCGATCGACTCAGGCACAACGCTGCTTTCTGAAGAAGAAGCATGGATCTTCTTGTCGGAAGCGAGCGAAACACTCGTCAGCATGGGGATCGAAATCCTGCTGCCGTCCTGGTGGCAGATCGTCAAAGACAGCAATATGCTTTTGAAAGCGAAAGTTTCATCAGCCCCGAGGGGCGAATCTTTCGTCGGGATAAACGCTCTCATGGACTTTAACTGGCGGTTTGCGACAAACGGTATTGAGCTTTCGGAAGAGGAGTTTAACCAGCTTGTCGCGAATAAAAGGCGGCTCGTCAACATCCGCGGCCAATGGATCAAAATCGATCCGAACTTTATCAAACAAATGAAAAAGCTGATGGAACGCGCCGAAACCGAAGGACTTCACATGTCAGACATTCTTGCCCGCGAGCTGACGGACCGCGGCTCGGAACAGAAAGAAGACGACCTGTTTGATACGTCCGCTTTCAGCGAAGTGCAGTTTGAATTATCCTACCAGCTGAAAAACATGATTAGGAAGCTGAACAATCGTGATGAGCTCCCTTCATACCCCGTCAGCAAACATTTTAAAGGCACGCTCAGAGCGTATCAGAAAGACGGGCTGAACTGGCTGCTTTTCCTTCGCAAATGCGGCTTCGGCGCCTGCCTGGCAGACGATATGGGGCTCGGGAAAACGATTCAGATGATCGCGTACTTTTCTTATTTAAAAGAAAAAGGGCAAAAAACGCCGTCGCTGATCATCGCGCCGACTTCGGTGCTCGGGAACTGGCAGCGCGAGCTTCAGTCCTTTGCCCCCGAGTTATCGGCAGCGCTCCATTACGGACCAAAGCGCCCGAGGGGAGAAGCTTTTCAGGAGCGCTACAAAGACACCGATATCGTGCTGACGTCATACGGCCTCGCCCAATCCGATTTTGACGATCTCAGAGGCGTGACGTGGAACTGTATTTGCCTTGATGAAGCGCAAAATATTAAAAACGCGCATACGAAGCAATCACGCTCGATCAGAAAACTGAAAGGGATTCACCATATCGCGCTAAGCGGGACTCCGATGGAAAACCGCCTGACAGAGCTGTGGTCGATTTATGACTTTATGAACAAAGGCTTCCTCGGAAGCCTCGGAAGCTTTCATAAGCGCTTCGTCCTGCCGATCGAAAAAGACCGCGATGAAAAGCGGATTGAACAGCTTCAACAGCTCATTAAGCCGTTTTTATTAAGACGGACAAAGCAGGATCAGGAAGTCGCCCTCAACCTTCCCGATAAACAGGAGGAAAAGGAATTCGTTCCGCTTTCTGCAGAGCAGGCTTCCCTTTACGAGCAGCTTGTAAAAGACACGTTTGAGCACATGTCGACTCTCGCCGGAATGCAGCGGAAAGCGCTGATCCTCAGCATGCTCGGCAAATTAAAACAAATTTGCGACCATCCGGCCCTCTATCTAAAAGAAATGGAAACGGAACTCCTAGACGGCAGATCAGCCAAGCTGGAAAAACTGCTCGAGCTGACGAAAACGATCCGCGACCGGGATGAAAGCTGCCTGATTTTCACCCAGTATATCGGAATGGGCGAGATGATGAAGCGGCTGCTCGAAACGTCATTCGGCGAACCGGTCAAGTTTTTAAACGGAAGCTTATCAAAGCTTGAACGCGACAAGATGGTCGAGCAATTTCAAAATAAGGAATTCCCTTTTCTGATCTTGTCCTTGAAGGCGGGAGGAACAGGCCTGAATCTCACCGCAGCCAATCATGTCATCCATTATGACAGATGGTGGAATCCGGCCGTTGAAAACCAGGCGACAGACCGTGCATACCGGATCGGCCAAAAACGATTTGTGCATGTCCATAAGCTCATAACAACCGGAACGATCGAAGAAAAAATCGACCGCATGCTCGAATCAAAGCAATCGCTGAACGACCAGATCATTCAAAGCGAAAACTGGATTACCGAGCTTTCCGAAGAAGAACTCGAAGAACTGTTTACATTAAGCGCATCCGCAATGTCGGGGTGACTCCAAAAACAGCCGCCTAAGAGGGCGGCTGTTTTTTATTTTCAAAAGACTGGCAACTTCCCGCCCTACGGCGACAAAATCGCTGTCGGTAACCCGATGCCGGGTATCGCTGCTTTTGTCTGAAAAGGAACGAAACGCCGATACATCACACAGTGTTACCCCGGCACAGTAACGTTACTGTTGAAGCAGTGTAGTTCCTCCCTAAGTTTTGAAATTTGTCACAAACCATTAACTGAATTTTAGAAATATTCTTTAAAAAATATTTCCGTTAATTATATAATAATTACATGAACTTGTTAATTTATGACATGAACATTTATATGTTTACATATTTTTGATCTTTAAAGGGGGTGGTACCGGGAGATCCTGTCCATTTCTTTTTCATTTCAATTTGCACAAAAGGAGGAGAAAGGATGAAACTAACACCGGTCGAACAAGAAAAGCTGCTTATTTTTGCTGCCGGGGAGCTTGCAAAACAAAGAAAGAAACGGGGCGTGCTCCTGAATTATCCGGAAGCTGTAGCCATTTTGACCTGCTTTATAATGGAAGGTGCGCGCGAAGGGAAAAGCGTAGCCGAACTGATGGAAGCGGGCCGGCACGTCCTTGCGGCTGACGACCTGATGGAAGGCGTTCCCGAAATGCTTGAAAGCATTCAAGTCGAAGCGACATTTCCTGACGGCGTTAAGCTTGTCACGGTTCATCAGCCGATTTCTCAGGGGGTGAACCAATGAAGCCGGGAGCAATCCAAGTTGCGGATGGCATGATTTCGATTAACGAAGGGCGGGCAACTAAAGAGATTACCGTGAAAAATACAGGGACGCGCTCGATTCAAGTCGGATCGCATTTTCATTTTGCGGAAGCCAACCGCGCGTTGGCGTTTGACAGAGCAGCGGCTTTAGGGATGCGGCTTGATATTCCGTCAGGCACCTCTATCCGGTTTGAACCCGGGGAAGAAAAAACCGTTTCACTGGTTGAGCTGGGAGGCCGCAGGACAGTCCGCGGATTAAACGGCATGACAGAGACATTGCTTGATGAAAGAGGCAAAGAAAAAGCATTGAATCAGCTTAAGGAAGCCGGCTGGATAGAGGGGGTTAAGCGGTGAAAATCACGAGAAAACGATACGCTGAGCTGTTCGGACCGACGACAGGCGATAAAATCAGGCTCGGGGATACCGATCTTTGGATCGAAGTCGAAAGAGATTTCACTGTTTACGGGGAAGAAATGATTTTTGGCGGAGGAAAAACGATTCGCGACGGTATGGGACAAAATGGCCGAATCACCGCAAAAGACGGCGCGCTTGATCTTGTGATCACAAACGTTGTCGTGCTTGATTATTCGGGAATCGTGAAAGCCGATGTCGGCATCAAAGACGGCCGAATCGCAGGAATCGGAAAAAGCGGAAATCCGGACATCATGGATCAAGTAGATCCGCATATGATCATAGGAGCCGGAACAGAAGTCATCTCCGGTGAAGGAAAAATTTTGACAGCCGGCGGAGTCGACACCCACGTCCATTTCATTTGTCCTCAGCAATGGAAGTCGCGCTGTCGTCGGGAGTGACGACGCTAATCGGCGGCGGGACAGGCCCTGCAACAGGCAGCAAAGCAACGACTTGTACTTCGGGAGTCTGGTATATGCAGAGAATGCTGGAAGCCGCCGAAGAGTTCCCGGTTAATGTCGGTTTTACGGCGAAAGGCAATGCTTCGGACAAAGCGCCGCTGATCGAGCAGGTGGAAGCGGGCGCGATCGGGCTCAAGCTTCACGAAGACTGGGGTACGACGCCGAGAGCGATTCAAACGTGTATGGATGTTGCGGAAGAAGCGGACATTCAAGTGGCGATTCATACGGACACGATTAATGAAGCGGGATTTCTCGAAAACACGCTTGAAGCGATAGGCGACCGTGTCATTCATACTTATCATATTGAAGGCGCCGGCGGAGGACATGCCCCTGATATTATGAAACTCGCCTCTTATGCAAATATCCTGCCGTCTTCTACGACTCCGACGATTCCGTATACCGTCAATACAATGGATGAACATTTGGATATGATGATGGTTTGCCACCACCTCGATGCCAAGGTCCCCGAAGACGTCGCATTCAGCCATTCGAGAATCAGAGCGGCTACGATAGCGGCAGAGGACATTCTGCATGACATCGGCGCCATCAGCATGACATCCTCCGACTCGCAGGCGATGGGCCGAATCGGAGAAGTCATCATTCGTACATGGCAGACGGCAGACAAAATGAAAAAGCAGCGCGGCGCTTTAACTGGGGTAAACGGAAATGATAATGTGCGCGCAAAACGCTATATCGCAAAATACACCGTCAACCCAGCCATTACTCATGGGATCAGCCATGAAGTCGGTTCAATCGAGAAAGGCAAATTGGCCGACCTCGTCTTATGGGATCCGATGTTTTTCGGCGTAAAACCGGAGCTCGTTTTAAAAGGCGGAATGATTGCACGGGCGCAAATGGGCGATCCGAACGCCTCCATCCCGACTCCCGAACCCGTTCTAATGCGTCAGATGTATGCTTCGTACGGCAAAGCGAACCGCTCCACATCCATTACATTCATGTCTCAGGCTGCCATTGACTGCGGAGTGCATAAAGCATTGGGGCTTGAGAAAATGATCTCCCCGGCCCGCGGCATTCGACAGCTCAGCAAAATGGACATGAAATGGAACAGCGCGCTGCCGAAAATCGAAATCGATCCGGCGACATATCAGGTGTACGCGGACGGGAAAGAATTGTCCTGCCAGCCGGTCAGCCGCGTGCCGCTCGGCCAAAAATACTTTCTTTTTTAAATGAACGCTAAAAAAGATGAACGCGCGGAAGGTGTTCATCTTTTTTCGTGCTTTTGAAACAAATAAAGGCTGCCGGTATAGCCGGCAGCCTGCGGATTAAACATTCAATCCGCTTGTTAATCGCAGCCCTTATCGTTACGCTGCCGGGTGTGCGCCGGCATCACGCCGATATGAAAAGGGTGTGCGAGTTAACACATTTTTAAACCTTTTTTTGATCAATAAAATGCCGCAGAATATGGGCAACGCCGTTTTCATCATTTGCAGGCGCCACCTCATCAGCCATCTCCTTAATATCCTCGCGGGCATTGCCCATTGCGAAGCTTTTTCCCACGATTTTCAGCATGGAATAATCGTTCTGGCTGTCACCGGCGGCAGCGGTTTCCGAAAGCGGAATACCGAGATTTTGCGACAGTTTTTCTAAAGCAAGCCCCTTCGAAGCGTCAATATGCTCAAGCTCAAAGTTGTGTTCGGCTGAGGTGACAAGCGTTAGGCCTTTTTCCTTTTCAAAGCGTTTCCAGCCCTTTTGAAGCTTTTCTTTATGAAAAGAAAAAGCTAATATGTTGTATACGTTTATATCTTCATCCGCTTCAAACAGCTCGCGGTAAGAGCGGATATACGCATACCCGTTTTGGCTGAGCTGTTGGCTGGCGGCGAGCTCAAGCTTTGACAGGTCGGCAGCCGGATTGGCACTTCTCAGGCGGTCCAGTTCGATATCAAGGAGCTCTCTCCCGTTTTGCGGGGTAAAGATCGCGTCATCGCTGAACACCTCATAATAGTAATTCTCTTCTTCAAGCCACCGAAGAATACCTTTCGCTTTTTCCCGATCGATCGAAACGGAGTGGTACAGGCGTCCCTCCGGATCGTGAATCACCGCTCCGTTGGCGCTGATAATCCACGTTTTGATACCGGTGGACCGAAAAATCTCCCGAACGTCAAATGAGGCTCTCCCTGTGGCAATCACTACTTCAATTCCGTTTGCCTGTGCTTCCTTTATCGCATCTATACTTGCTTTTGTGACCTTGCTTTCACTGTTTAACAGCGTCCCGTCCAAATCCAGGGCAATCATTCTCATCAGCTGTATTCCCCCTTAAGTCCCTTCTTATTCTGCCAAAAGCAGTTCTACTCCGTGTTGATCGAGCAGCCTTTGGAATTCCTTATCCGGCAGCCGGTCTGTTATCAGAAGATCAATGTCGCTCAATTCAGCATACTGAAAAAAGTCCGTCCTTCCGATTTTGGAGTGATCCGCAAGCGCGATAACCTGTTCCGCCTGGGATATGATTTTCCGTTTGACCATTCCATCCTCTTCATGGGCAATCGAAAGCCCGTGTTCAGAAACCCCCACAACTCCGATTAATGCTTTATCAACATGATAGCTGGACAGCTTTTCGATCACCGAAGCACCGTATAAAAAACGGTGCTCTTTTTGCAGCTTTCCGCCGAGCAGATGAATGTCAACTCCCTTTCGTGATGAAAGCACCTCCGCCTGGTTTATCGAGTTGGTAATGATCGTGCAGTTCAGATCCGGCAGGTGCTCGGCGCACGCCTGAACTGTTGTGGAAGCGTCAAAAATCACGCGGTCGCCTTCCCTGATTAACGAAGCAGCCGCCTTTCCGATCATGTTCTTTTCTTCAGACACGATATTCAGTCTTCCTGAATAATCTTTAATCTCATCATGGTTCGTCGGCAAAATGGCGCCTCCCCTTGTCCGGATGATCACGCCCCGCTCCTTCAGCTTGACAAGATCACGCCTGGCGGTGTCTCTTGATACATGGAGCAAAGAACAAATCTGGTCGACTGAAATCCGTTTATGCTCCTTCAAATAGTCGATGATGGAAATTAACCTTTCCTCCTGGTACACGTCATCATTCCTTTTTTTAAGTAAAATTCCTTTATATTAAGTAATTATAAGCTAATAAACGTTAATAAATCAATAATAATTAAGCGAAGTTAAGTAAAAAAAGAGCCTGTATGCCATCGGCATGCAGGCTCTTTCGGTTAAAGAGAAAATGTTCCGTATTGAGATTGCCATGTTTCGCGAAACGCCTCAATATCCCGGCCGCAAGCAGGATGGTCGGCCAAGCGCCCGTACAGCGCCGGACCGATCGTCGCTTCATGGCTTCCCGCCTCCATTACGTCCAGAATTTGGCTGTTATGTTTAAAGCTTGCCGCAAGCACCTTGCAGCCGAAACTGTAAGCACTGAACAAATCAACAATCGTTTTGACTGTTCCTGGTCCATCGCCGAACTCGTTGTCGATGCGGCTCACATATGGCGCAACATAATCCGCTCCCGCCTTAGCTGCAAGCACGGCTTGGAGAGCCGTATAAACCGCTGTTCCGGTGACGCGGATATTTTCTCTCGATAGCTGTTCAATCGCCTTTAATCCTTCCTTTGTGACCGGAATCTTGATCCATGCGTTTCCGTCCAGCCAATGGTACAAATCCCTTGCCTGGCTCACCATGCCCGAGCTGTCTTTGGCAATTATTTGGGCATGAAGCGGCAATTGATCGGGAAGAAGGCGACGTATTTCCTGGATCTGCTGTTTAAAAGGACGCTTTTCCCCGGCAATGAGCGCGGGATTAGTAGTAACGCCGTCAACGGGAAACGAGTCTAACAATCTTTCTATCTCGGATAAATTTGCAGAATCGACGAGCATTTTCATTTCGTTTTAGAATCCCCTCCGTTTTTAATGCATGACTTGTCCTCCGGTCACATTGATCGATTGGCCCGTCATATAGGACGCCTGATCAGATGCGTAAAATAAAACCGCGTTGGCGATATCGTCGTACGTACAGCCGCGCTTCAGCGGAACCTTCTCAGTATAGACGCGCTCCACTTCATTTTCGGGAATGCCGAGCTTTTTCGCGTACTGCGGAATTAAGCTTTGAAACATCGGCGATTTCAATAGGTTCCCCGGCATAATGCTATTCACGCGTATATTGTGCTCGGCAAGATCGAGCGCAAGGCTTTGGGTTAAGCCGACGCCGCCGAACTTTGAGGCTGAATATGCCGTGTTATGCTTGCTGCCGACTTTACCGGATTTCGAATTGATTTGGATAATGGATCCTTTGCCCTGCCCGATCATAACTTTTGCCGTTTCCTTTGCGCACAGAAAGTATCCGGTCAGGTTGACATCGATGGTCTTCTCCCAATCTTCCAATTGAAAGTCCGTAATTTTATTGCTTTTGGCGATACCTGCGCTGTATACCATCACATCGATTTTGCCAAATTGTGCACAGACGTTTTCAATCATTCGTTTGACATCGTCTTCCTTCGTAAAATCGGCTTGAATCGCCAACGACTGTTTACCGTACTTTTCAGCGGCCTGATCAGCGGTTTTTTTAGCCTTTTCACCGTTGATATCTGCAACTGCAACCGTATATCCAGCTTCGGCCATGCGGTGGGACAGCGCTTCCCCAAGGCTTTGTCCTCCGCCGCAAATCAACGCCGTTTTCCCTTCATTTATGTTCATATCGTACTCGCTCCTTATCAAGATCTCTTAATTTGAATCCGGTCTCCGGCCAAAACTTCGGGCAGTTCTTTCTGTTCAAGATACAGCGTTCCAGGCAGCTCGGCGGAACGCGATCCGTCAAATTTGAGCGTAATATGTCCCAGATTGGCCAGATTCTGCACCACGGCTTCCCCGACTGCGGTGACTTTGTAAGACTCGCCGCCAAGCAGAAGCTGATCGCCTTCCCTGAATTCGCCTTCAACAGGCTGTATATCAATCGACAAACAATAGTCTCTTAATTCGTCAGGCGCACCGTCGCCGAATAAAATCAGCATGCTTTCATCTTGGAAAGCGGATGCAAGCGCTCCTTTTTTTGTGATTTTCGTTTCATAAAGCATGGACATGCTTTTTCCCCCTCCTTAGCTGTCGTACAGTCCAAAGCTTGCCAGCCAGGCAATGAAAACAGTCGGCGCTCCCGTTAAAAACCGGGAATACAGTACCGACGGCACACCGACTTCGACGGTTTCGACCTCTGCTTCAGCAAGGCCTAGACCGACGGGAACAAAGTCGGCGGCCGCCTGCGAATTGATGGCGAACAACGCCGGCAGGGCCAAATTCGGCGGAATGTTTCCTTTTCCGATCTCAACGCCGATCAGCGACCCGACAACCTGGGCGATCACGGCGCCCGGTCCGAGAAACGGGGACAGGAGCGGAAAAGAACAAACAAGCGAGATTAATAGCAGTCCGGGCAGAGAGCCTGCAAAAGGAGACAAAAATTTGGCGAAAAGATCTCCGATTCCCGACTCTTTAATGATGCCGATTAACAATGCGACAAATGCCATGAACGGAAGAATCGTTTTGATAACGGTTTCAACCGCTTCCCGGCCGGCCTGATAAAACACGCTGACCACCGATCCCATCGCCATGCCGATTTTCGCCATGACGCCTTTTGGCGCCTGCTGTTCACTAATTTTTTTCTCTGTGCTATAATGGTTTTGTTTATCATTAATCTGATGATCTGTTAGAATATTGGACTGTTCAGGCTCCTCTTCAGCCTCGTACAGTTTGATATTCTCTTTTTTTACGCCTGAAACATAAATATCTTCCGTGATATGGGCAGCGAGCGGTCCGCTTTTTCCGGTGGCCATCACATTGATGGTCGGAATCCGTTTTTGCGGGTATAGTCCGCATCTCAGCGTCCCGCCGCAATCGATGATCACGGCCGCCATTTCCTTTTCCGGCACCGTCGTTTTAAAACCGTCGACAAGCGTACATCCGGTCAGCTCTGCCAAGTCATCGGCAAACTCCGGCTTGTTTCCCCCCGTTACATAAACGATTTTATTTTTCTGTTCATCTGGGGTGATCAAAAGCGGCCCGCCAAATCCTCCCGGCCCTTTTGAAACTACTACCGAACGATAGGAACTCATCTGTAAACCGCCTTTCTTATTTAAGGTCAACCGCATCCTTCAATTTAACGCCCTGCTGTTTCGCCACATAAGCCGTCGTGAAATCCGTCACCCAGCCCCTGAGAAAATTCGTCAAAATACCGACTAAAAAGTAGCGGAGGGCCAGCTCTGTCGTTTCATACCCCAATGTCGTGATGCCTGCGGCGATCCCAAGAAAAACAAACAGCTCTCCGGGATTCACATGGGGGAACAGCCCGTTATGGGTGTGGCAGGAATAAGAAGCTGCGGCATAATAGCTCGGTTTATACTTTTCGGGAAGAAACTTTCCGAGTGACAGCGTCATCGGGTTAGCCAGCATAAACGTTCCGATGACAGGCAAAACAACATATCGCGTCAGCGGGTTTTTTCCCGATTTTTTCGCAAGCGCTTCCACTCTTTTTTCACCGATCAGGCGGATCATTGCATTCATGGCGACAAGCAGCATGATCAATAAAGGGACAATGTCTGTAAGCATGCCGACAAATACTTCTCCGCCATGTCTGAACAAATCCATAAATTTTTCTGCAAGCCATGTTACACTTTTCATATTTCACCTCTTCTTTTCGTAGTCAAAAGCCTTTGAAGCAGCGATTTCTTCGGCGGAACATCACCTCCTTTAGTGACGATGCTGAACGTTTTTAACGCGTCTTGGATCGCCAGCCTGGTCAGACGGTCATGCGGGGCAAGGTCAGCCTGACCGATTTTAGGCAGAAATTTTCCTTCAAAGCCTTTTAAAGGCCTGATTCTTGAAAAAACTGTCACCCCTTGCATTTTGGATGCCTGAATGATTTTGTTTCGTTTATCAATGACAAATAAAACGACCGTTCCGGCTCTGAACAGCCCGGTCCGTCTCCCGACAGCCACCCGTCCGAGCCGCCTGTATTCCGCGAACTTTTGATTGAAGTGCCTGATTTGCCAAAAGCCCAATACGCTTTGTAGAAGCCAGGCTATCCCGAGTGCGATGATAAAATAAATGATCATATTTCCTTTTTCACCTCCGCGGCAATTTCGCTGGCTGTTTCGGCAGTCGTCACTAAAATATTTATGTATTGCCCTTTGGCGGCTGCGATAATCGACGGGACCTTTTCCCGCGATTCGGCAAGGCCGATGGAATATTTAAGATCCTTCAGGCGGTTGATGTCAATCGCGATCGTTCTGTCATTAATCTCTGTATCTACTAATGTTCCGGAACGGTCAAAAAATCGGGAACAGATATCTCCGACGGCATGTTTTTCTTTCAACCGCTCCATATCGCGGTCACCGTAAAAGCCGGTCCAGATCATGTTCGACGAACTAAACGGCGCTCCGATTCCGACGGCTGCCACCGTCAAGTCTTTCCAGAGACGTTCGATTTTTTGAAAGTAGTGGGACTTCACGATCTCGTCCTTTGTTTCTTTTTTCTCAACAACCGCTGCCGCATCGATAAAATGGGGGGTTCCGCCAAAATCGCTGGCAATGCTGTATACGATGCTGTTGACGTGATATTTTGTATCCATCGTTCCGGGACCGCCGACAAGCGGTACGAAAGAAGCGCTGCGCTGTCTGACGCCGTGAAACTCTCCGATCATGCCCGCCATCGTCGTGCCCCAGGCAAAACCGACCGTATCCCCGTCTTTAATGACGCGTTTTAAAATATCGGCACCCGCTCTCCCGACGCTTTTCTTCTTCTCCTCCGCCGTCTGCTGCGGTTTTGTCTCGCATATATACACCTCTTTAAGCCCGAGAAGCTGTTCAAGCTCTCGTTCCAAATCGTAGTAGACCCCGACATGATCATCGATCGTAATTTTCACGATGCCTTCTTCCCGCGCCTTCTTCAGCATCCGTCCGACGGTTGTTCTGTATATTCCCGTTGCCTTTGCAATCTGGCTTTGTGTCAAATCCTCTTCATAGTACATTTTGCAAATTTTGACTAAGAGGCGATTATCATCTCTTATTTCCATATGATCACCCTTTACACTTTGCACATTTGTGCAAATACTGGTCATTTGTTGTGTATTCGCTTACATTATACATACGGCAAATTCCCGAGTCAATTTAAATTTGTCTTTTTTTTGACGGCGTAAAAAAACCGGTCTCAAAGACCGGCTATTTGAGGAGAAAATGGGGAATTGATTGATTTTATATAGGAAAGAGGCTTGAGACGGGAATCGTTCATTCTTCAGACATCTGCGGGCTCGCGGGGTTTCCCGCCCAAAAAATGAACGGAGCGGGCGACGACTTCTGTTATAAAGACGCGGTTCCCTTCTGAATTTACATAGCTGCGCGTTTGAAGTCTGCCGTTCAATCCGACGATTGAACCTTTTCTGCAGTAATCGGCTGTGTTTTCAGCCGTTTTTCTCCACAGCGTGCAATTGATGAAATCCGTTTCAATGTCGCCCGCGGCATTTTTGAAATGCCTGCTGACGGCCAGTGTGATATTGGCAACAGGGACACCGTCAGATGTATACCGAAGCTCCGGGTCCTTCGTTAAACGCCCGACCAGCATGATGTGGTTAAACATTCCGTTCCTCCCTTCATCAGCGATATCACCAGTTTATAAGAGAAGCCCGGGGAAGAAAAATGCGGATAAAGAGAAAATATTCTGAAAAAAGTAATTTACCATTATAATTTATGGCTTTTCCTCCTAATCATCAAAAACATCATGTCTTTTTGATTAGAGAAATATGTATTTTTTAAAAACTGAAAAAAAACAGGAGATGCCAGCCACCGCTCTGAATATAAGCGGACGTATGAGCCTCCGTCCCAGGCGAACAGCCTGAATGACAGTTCTTTTTCTTTGAATGTTAATTGGAATTCGTAAATCTCCATTTTATCCTTTGTTTCATAGCGAAATACAATACTTTCGTCATAGTCCACATCGATATCGCATTTTCCGGCGCTGTCGGATGAAAAACGGATCATCAGCTTATACCGTCTGCGGTCAGCCTCCGGATTGCCGCTGATTACAAGTACTTCCTTTAAGTAAAATCGGTTCATATGTCACCCCCTGTTCGATGTACTCTAAAGTATAATGAAAAACAAAGTACGATAAAATACTTTTTTCAAAATTTAAAAATGTTAGTATTATACTAGTAAACAAAACAAACAGCGTTTACAGGCTTTTAACCTGATTATGCTATAATGGTGTTACAACTATTGAAGCTTGTGAGGTGATAGCAGTGAAAACCTTTAGGCTTATTGATTTGAAAATCGTGCGCCAGGATGATTCGGCAAAACGGCTTGAGGAGTTCCCCCTGATCGACGGCCTGATCATTAACAAGGAAGACGGAGAAAACCATTGGATGGTGGAAGGGCTTGTCTCCAAAGAGTATCGATATTTTTTTGAATACCTTTTGCAAGAAGGCAAAGAAGTGAAGGCGTTCGTAACAATTACAAAGAAAAGCAACCGGCCCGCCCAGCTTTTGGCAAAAGTAAAAAACATTACGGTCCTCGGAGAGCATGTCTCCGTTTTAATGAACGGAAAAATGGTGAGTTCCAAGCTGAGGAAGGATTCCGACAAGATTTTAGAAGGGTTGATCAAAGAAGGGTATACCGGGGATCAGCTTCTTGCAGCGTTCAAGCAAAATATATAGAAAAGGCTGTCCTGTAAAAGCGACAGCCTTTTTTTATGAATGGTTCACGCGCTTTTTTAACAGGTCGCGAATCTCTTTGAGAAGTTCTTCCTGAGGATCAGGCCCGGCTTCTTTTTCCTCCTGAATTTCTTTCTTCTTCTTCAGTTTAGACAAATACCGGACAAAAATAAAAATTGAGAATGAAATGATAAAGAAGTTGACGATTGTCTGAATGAACATCCCGTACTTGATTTGGGCATCGCCGAATGTAAAGGAGAGCGCTGAAAAGTCCAGACCCCCGAGCACAAGGCCGAAGAGGGGCAATATAATGTCATTGACGAGCGAGGTCACGATTTTTCCAAAAGCGCCTCCGATAATCACCCCGATGGCAAGATCGATCACATTTCCCTGGACCGCAAAGCTTTTGAAATCTTTCCACATACAAGGATCACCCTCTCTGCTTCATAATAAAAAAACAAATGGGTTCATCCAAAAACCCATCTGTTCGGATTATTCCTGTTTTTCTCCGAGCGAAAACATCAGCTCTGCTTCACAAACGATTTCCCCGTCTACTGTTGCGACTCCTTTTCCTTTGCCGATCGAGCCGCGGAAACGGATGACTTCAAGCTCCAGATGAAGCTGGTCGCCCGGTTTGACTTGTTTTTTGAAGCGGCAGCTGTCAATTCCTGCGAAAAACGCAAGTCTTCCGCGGTTCTCTTCCTTCATCAAAAGGGCAACAGCCCCCATTTGCGCCAGCGCTTCTACAATTAAAACACCCGGCATAACTGGGTAATTTGGAAAATGCCCGTTGAAAAATTCTTCATTTGCTGTGACGTTTTTATAACCCGCAGCCCGCTTCCCTTCTTCTACTTCTGTCACCCGGTCGATGAGCAAAAAGGGGTAGCGGTGGGGAATAATGCCCTTAATTTGCTGAGCATCAAGCATTGCCTTGACATCTCCTTTTTTAGAAAAATATGTATAGAACGACGAACCCTGGGATCATTCTGTACATCTGGAAGTATATTATGAAACGGCTTCTTTTTCAACTTAGGCTATAATCCCCCTTGTAAAGACAATAAAAAAGAAGCCGGTTCTTCCGGCTCCTTTTTTATTGTGTCAGCGTACTGAATTGATCAGCCCCATCATTTGATCCCCCATTGTAACCGCGCGCGAATTCATCTCGTACGACCGCTGGGACGCGATAAGATCCGTCATTTCCTTTGACACGTCAACGTTCGACGCTTCAAGGGAACCCTGCTTTATGGATATTTCCTGACGTCCGGCTCCGGTTAAATTGATGAGGGCCGTTGCTCTTAAATTATCGTCAACTGAAAAAAGGTTCCCGCCTTCCGCTGCCAGAGCTTGGGGCTTTACCGCACGGACGATACCCAAATTAAACCGCAAAGGCGCTTCACCTTCATTCCCAGACGATGCGGTCATCGTTCCGTTTTTATCGACTTGAACATTTTGATAGCGCCTGTCAAAGCGGATGGCATTTCCGTTCTCATCAAGTACGGAATGCCCGTCTGCCGTCACAAGCTGCACTTGATTGGGATTTCCGGAGACAGTGCTCAAGGTAAACGCCCCGTCTCTCGTATATTGAACTTCGCCGTCGACATCCACCTGGAAATATTGATAAGGGGAGGTTAAGGCGAAATCCAGGTTCCGTCCCGTCTCCTTCAGGCTTCCCTGGCTGTTTGTCAGCTTGTCTACCGAGAGCGCACCGACGCCGAGCCGGAGTCCGGGCGGCGTCTTCCTGCTTTGGGCCACTTCATTGTTCTTCTCGTCTACTTGTTCAATCTGTTGTCTGACAAGCTCTGAAAAGCTTGTATTGACCGCCTTGTATCCCGTCGTATCCAGATTGGCAAGGTTATGACTGATATTATTCATCTGTTTTTGCAGCTCATTCATTGTGTTTGAAGCTGTTATCATCGATCTTAGCATTTATTCCAACATCCTCCGTTTGCGTATGTTATACGATCTTGCCGATGTCGTTGGCCGCTCTGTCCATGCTTTTATCATATGCCTGAAGAACTTTTTGGTTTGCTTCGAACGAGCGGTAGGCAGCGGTCATTTCCGTATAGTCTCTTGTCACATCAACATTTGAGCGTTCTGTCATCCCCTGCTTGATCGAATAGCTGACGGCCGGGTTTGCAGCTGCACTTGGCAGCTCCTGTCCGTTTTCAGTCCGGTACAAGTCGTTGCCTTCCTTGGCCAAATTTCTTGTGTCAAGCGAGATCCTGACGTCGATCGTTCCGAGGTTCCGCCCGTTTTCGGACACGGTTCCATCCTCTGCCACTTTAAAATTCTCGCTATCCACGGCAATCGGCCGGCCGTCTGTTGAAAGGACGACATTTCCGTTGATCGTCAGTTCGTTGTTTTCATTTAACGAAAAATTGCTGCTTCTCGAATAGCGGATATCGCCGCTTCCCAGTCTGACAGCATAGAAAAGGGCCGCTTTATCCTTGGTTTGCCGGTTTACGGGAACCTCTTTTTCACTGATCGCAATATTAGTCGGCTCATTTGTGCTTTGCAGATCGCCTTGTGAAAAAAGCGGTGTGAGCTCCTGCATGTAAACTCCCGTATTTACAGAACCGATCGGCGTCTGCTTTGTAAAGGAGTGGGATCCGCTGTCCGTCTGAAAGGAATCGGACTCCATCCGGCTCAGAAGCATTTCCGGAAACGCGCGAATGGAACCTTGATCTTCCTTATAACCCGGTGTATTTGCATTTGCAATATTATTCGTCAGCATTTCCGTGCGACGCTGCTGGGTAATCATCGCCGACGCTGCGGTGTAAAGTCCTTTTAACATGATTTCACCTCAGGATTTGTTCTTTAGACGGACATCCCGGCCGTCCACAAATTTTCATTTACAAAACGAGAACATTTGTTCTATAATAATATTAAAGATTCTATCCTTTTTATCGTCCGTATTACGCTTATATTTAAGCTTTTCATAAAAAAACCTCATTCTTAAAAAGAATGAGGTCTACGTCTACGCTCAGCTTAATTTGCGTTTCGGAAGCTTGTCCATGTTATCCAGCATGACGCCTGTTCCGACAGCAACGCAATCCATCGGATTTTCAGCAACGAGCACCGGCACTTTCAGCTCCTCTGCAAGAAGCTGGTCAAGGCCGTTCAGCAATGCGCCGCCTCCGGTGATGATAACGCCTCGGTCAATGATGTCGGCCGAAAGTTCAGGAGGCGTTCTTTCAAGCACCTGTTTGGCAGCTTGTACGATAACGGATACCGATTCGCGAAGCGCTTCTTCCACCTCTTTGCTCGTTACCGTAATGGTTCTAGGCAGCCCTGTGACCATGTCACGGCCGCGGATGGAGATTTCCTCATGACGTGCGTCTGGGAAAACAGTTGCGACTTTGATCTTAATGTCTTCAGCTGTCCGTTCGCCGATTAACAGCTTGTATTCGCGTTTAATGTAATTTAAAATTTCAAGATCAAACTTGTCCCCAGCCATTTTAATAGAAGAGGCGGTGACAATATCGCCCATTGAGATGACCGCGATATCTGTCGTTCCACCGCCGATATCCACTACCATGTTTCCGCTAGGCTGAAAAATGTCCATACCTGCGCCGATTGCGGCTACCTTAGGCTCTTCCTCAAGATACACATGCTTTCCGCCGCTTTTTTCAGCAGCTTCCTTAATGGCTTTCTGCTCTACGGATGTAATATTTGTAGGGCAGCAAATGAGCATGCGCGGCTTTGAGAAAAGGCCTTTCACATTCAATTTGTTGATGAAATGCTTCAGCATGGCTTCTGTTACTTCAAAGTCTGCAATTACGCCGTCTTTCAATGGACGTATCGCAACAATATTCCCAGGTGTACGTCCAACCATTCTCCTTGCTTCTTCGCCGACAGCAAGCACTTTCCCGGTGTTTTTGTCAAGAGCGACAACTGAAGGCTCATTTAAGACAATCCCTTTTCCTTTTACATGGATCAGCACGTTCGCTGTACCAAGGTCAATACCAATATCCCTTGCAAACATCTATCTATATCCTCCTCGAAATCTGTTTCACAGCAATGTCCACATTCTGCCCTAATTATATATTTTATCATAAAAATTAGAAAAAAAAGCATCCTTGTGAAAGTTCTTCACAATTTTTTGTGGCTTTTTATCGACAAACAGACGGAGGATACCGGGAAATGATGAAAAACGCCCTTTATTACTGGTCCATTATGCCCTATTGCACGGGTTCCCTTTCAAGGATTTCCTCTTTCTTGTATTTCAGTTTTGTTGCTTCCCCGCCCCGCAAATGTCTGATTGATTTATGATAATCAAGAATTTCTTTTACTTCATTGGCTAAATCAGGATTAATTTCAGGCAGCCTTTCTGTCAAATCCTTGTGTACGGTACTTTTGGAAACACCAAACTCCTTCGCGATCACACGAACCGTTTTTTTCGTCTCCACGATGTACTTCCCTATCTTGATTGTTCGCTCTTTGATGTAATCGTGCACACCACTCGACCTCCCTAAAATGGATGTGAGAAGTGTGAAATGAGATCCGTATGCTGAAAGAAAATACTATTTATACAGCTGCTTCGTTTTAAGCTATTCCAAGTAGAATTTTGAAATACTCCCACGATCCCTCACCTCAAACACTCTCTTTGTTAGGTTTGTATCAGTGTATTAGCATTGAAATGGGATTATGCTAAAAACTCAAGGAGGACAAGGGGTTTATCAAGACATTTTTATTTCGGCTTCGAAAATTTTTGCTTTACAGGTTGTAGGACATCCAGTAAAATGAATAAAGTTTATTATTTACCTAGGTAAGTATTTTTCAGAGGGGTTTATATGGAACACATCAACCGGGCGATCATTCACCAAATCAATCAAAGTGCGCGGATGCTTTCCAAAAAAACGAATGAACAGCTTGAGGCCTACGGGCTTTTCGGCGCTCAATGGTCAATCTTGTACTGCCTTCATACGTACGGTCCGATGACTCAAAAAGACATTTGGTCGTATTTGCACGTTGAAGCACCGACCGTAACGCGAACGATCAGCCGCCTTGAAAAAAACGGCTGGGTGCAAAGGATACAAGGCGAAGATAAAAGGGAAAAAGTCGTAAAAATGACGGACGAAGCCGCGGTTAAATATGACGAAATTCAGTTGAAAATAAAAGAATTTGAAGAAGAAATGCTTTCGGGATTTGATGACAAGGATAAAAAAACGTTCCAGCGTTTATTGCATCAACTGCTGACATACAACAAGAAGGAGCTGTAGCCTATGAAACAATCGGAACCCATTTGGACTAAAGATTTTATCATGGTTGTTCTGATGAATTTGTTTATTTTTGTATATTTTTATGCCTTGTTAACGATTTTGCCTGTCTACACGATGCAGGAGCTCGGCGACACGGAGTCACAGGGAGGTCTTTTGATCAGCGGATTTTTGCTTTCTGCGATTTTTGCAAGGCCGTTTTCAGGCGCAATAATCGAGCGGTTCGGGAAAAAAAGAATGGCGCTCGTCAGCGTCATACTCTTTACGCTTTCGTCCCTCCTTTTCATATCCGTTCAAAATATCTACGTATTGCTCGGAATCCGCTTTTTCCAAGGCATTTGGTTCAGCATCATTACCACGGTAACCAGTGCGATTGCAGCCGATTTGATTCCGCCCGCACGCCGCGGCGAAGGGCTCGGCTACTTCGCCATGTCCATGAACCTGGCGGTTGTCATTGGGCCGTTTATCGCCTTAAACCTGCTTGACAAAATCAGCTTTACCGCGCTGTTTGCGCTGTTTTCCGGAATCGTCGCCGTCGGAATCCTTTGCACGGCTTTGGTGCGGATTCCTAAAGAAAACGACACGACTTCCGCTGTCTTCAAATTGTCGTTTTCCAATATGTTTGAAAAAGGGGCGATGCGTATCGCCATCGTCGGCTTGTTTGTTTCTTTTTGCTATTCGAGCGTCATTTCGTTCATTTCGGTTTATGCAAAATCTCTCGGCCTGATTCAAACGAGCAGCTATTTCTTTATGATTTTCGCGGTGGCGATGATGGTAACACGGCCGTTCACCGGAAAATTATATGATAGAGTCGGTCCCGGCGTCGTCATTTATCCGTCTATTATCCTTTTTAGCATCGGGCTTTGCCTGCTTGCTTTTACGAACAGCGGCGCGATGCTTTTGCTTTCAGGAGCTGTCATCGGCATGGGCTACGGTTCGATTACCCCTTGCCTGCAGACGCTGGCGATCCAAGCTTCTCCGCAGCACCGGAGCGGCTATGCAACGGCCACTTATTTCACCTTGTTCGATTCAGGAATAGCGGTCGGGTCCTTTGTGTTCGGCCTGATTGTCGCACAAACCGGTTTTTCCAATATCTATTTATTCACAGGCGTCTTCGTTCTCGTCAATCTGTTGCTGTATACGTGGAGCCGGAAACCGGCCTTGCTGAAGGAGAAGAGAAATATATCGATAGCCGATTGATCGGTACACCATCTTGCCGGGCTTGCCATTGGCCCGGCTCTTTTTCGTTTAACATGAAACTTTTATGAATGCAGTTTCGTCCCCTAACTGTCCGGGAAAAATAGGATTCTATTAAAAATACTGAAAGGTGATTTTGTGAACTACGAATTATTTAAAGCCATCCATAATCTATCACATCACAGCACCATTCTTGACGGCATGATGATTTTCATATCGGAAAAAGCGATTTATCTATATGCCCTTGTGCTGCTGGCCATATGGCTCTTTGGAGGCCATTCCTACAAAAAAAGCGTTCTTCAGGCAGGATTTACAGGGATTTTGGGCCTTGTATTCAACTATTTAATTACATTGATTTACCAGGAGCCGCGCCCTTTCGTCGCCCACCATGTCGATGTGCTGATTCATCACGCCGCAGATGCGTCGTTCCCGAGCGATCATACAACTGGTGCTCTGGCAATTTCTATCGCATTCTGGCTCTTCCACCGCAAAATCGGAACCTTTATGATCGCCTTCGGTTTGCTGACGGGCTTCTCCCGCATCTGGGTCGGGCATCACTATCCGGTTGATGTTTTAGGAAGCATCCTGGTAGCGATTTTGGTGTCGCTTGTTGTGCTTAAATTTTCCAAATACCTGCACCCGATTTTCGATTGGATCATCTCGCTCTACGATTCTATCGTGCGCCGGGTGAGAAAATTGATTTTCAGATAAAAGCAAAAGCCCGGACGGCGATGTCCGGGCTTATTTTTATTATCCTTTTAATGCTTCTGTAAGCGGCG
This sequence comes from Bacillus sp. JJ675, assembly GCF_036963165.1. NCBI lineage: Bacteria > Bacillati > Bacillota > Bacilli > Caryophanales > Bacillaceae > Bacillus > Bacillus sp. JJ675. The sequence goes on from NZ_JBALMR010000022.1 coordinate 75,351, forward strand.
GAACGATTTGTTTTTTACGGGAAACGACGCCTTTTAATGTCGCTGTATTATCCGCCAATGTGACGTTGAACGCTTTTTCAACGGCCTGTGCGGCTTGTCCTGAAACGACGACAACCGAATCATTCGTTAAAATGTCCGTTACGACAAAGACGAATAAATCCAATCCTTTTTCAGCAACCACTTTTGCGAGCTCTGCTTCGACCTCTTCTTTGCGGGAAAGGACATCGTTCGTGTCGACCGTATTCACCTGGGCAATCTCTACTTTATGGCTGCCCATCGTAAATTCTTTGGCATCGAGCGAGAGAAGCTGCGGAATCGTTTTTGCGCTCAGGTCAGCACCGGCTTTCAGCATGTCCAGGCCGTAGCTTTCAGCGTCAACTCCTGCAATTTCAGCCAATTCTTTCGCCGCTTTTACGTCTTCATCCGTACAAGTCGGAGATTTAAATAACAGCGAGTCTGAGATGATCGCAGACAGCATGAGTCCGGCCGTTCCTTTTTCAATATCGACTCCGTTTTCTTTATAAAGCTTTTTTAAAATCGTCGCCGTGCATCCTACAGGCTCAGCGCGGTAGTACAATGGATCACTCGTTTCAAAATTGGCGATCCGGTGGTGGTCAATGACTTCAAGCACGCGCACCTGATCCAGATCATTGACGCTTTGCTGGCGCTCATTATGGTCAACAAGGATGACGCTGTCCGTTTCGTTGGCAACGGTCTCGACAAGGCGCGGAACTTCCGCTTTGAATTGATCGAGCGCATATTGGGTTTCGCCGTTGATTTCGCCTAAACGGACGGGTTCTGCATCAACGCCGAGCTTTTTTTTCAGTTCGGCATATGCAATCGCTGAACAAATCGTATCCGTGTCCGGGTTTTTGTGCCCAAAAATAAGAACTTTACTCATGATATGACTCCTTACTTGTTTTTTATAGTTAGCTTACCTGACAATGAAAAGATCTGCAAACCTGTCACTTATTTTATAATATTTGAGCGGAAATTTGAATTTTTTTAAAAAGAAAAAGAGCCGTTCGGCTCTTAAAATCGTTCATCAGCGGGAGGCGTGTTGTGGCTCTGTTTTGGAGCGGGCTTCAACTCAGGTTTTTCTCCGTAGGCGACAGGACCGTTCTCGTATTCGAACGGCGCTCCGTCCGGCGCATCTCCCTTCAGCCAATCAAGCCCGGCGCTTTCTTCTCCTTCTGAAAAGTTATACAGCGTATGTGCAAATTTTTCTTTCTCACATTCTTTCGGAAGCGTGCCAGGCACGACAACGCCTTCTTTCTCTTCTAAATCCCTGATTGCAGCAATCCACTGGTTCTGATGCATCGTATCGCGCGCCAACAGAAAGCCGAGCATATCCTTTACGCCTTTGTCATCGGTCATTTCGTACAGTCTGGCCACCTGCAGCCTGCCCTGTGATTCCGCATTGACGTTTGCGCGCATGTCGGCAAGTAGATTTCCGCTGGCGACGATATAACCCGCATTCCAAGGGACGCCTGTGCTGCTTTCCGGCATAGCGCCGAGCCCTGACACGATGGCATGATGAGGGTTCATCCCCCCCATGACAAAACCGATCACCGGATCTTCCGCAGCTTTCTCCTGCTCGTAGACGGGTGCGTCTTCCAGCAACCTCGCAATCATCGTTGCGATCATTTCGACGTGACCGATTTCTTCAGCTGCCGTATCCATGAGCAAATCCTTGTATGCTTCGTTGCCTCTCGTGTTCCAGCCCTGAAACAGATACTGCATCGCCACCGAAATTTCACCGTACTGCCCGCCGAGAATCTCCTGCATCTTCTTGGCAAAAACGGGATCCGGCTTATCAGGTTTTGCCGGATATTGAAGAACCTTCGAATGTTTGAACAATTCAGTCACTCTCCTTCGCTTATTTTTGAACCTGTATTTGATATATCCCGCGAAGAGAGAAGTAAAACCGCAAAATGCGCCGGTTTGATCGTTTAAAAAAGACCATTTTATACATAATAAACAAAAAAGGAGAGTGTCGCTTGTGATGCCGGACACATCGCACAGGCCGTTCCCGCTTCCAAAAGGACCCTGTATGATGGCTCAGACGTGGAATGATGTATTGTTCGCCCATTGGCCTGCCGAGCCTGAGGCGATTCGCGAAAAAATACCGGCCGCCTTAGAACTGGAGACGTTCAACGGAAAGGCCTGGATCGGGATTCTTCCTTTTCTGCTGACGAATCTGCGGCCGCGCTTTTTGCCGCCCATCCCTTTTTTCAGCCGGTTTCCTGAGCTGAATGTCCGAACGTACGTCACCTATCAAGGGATACCGGGCGTTTATTTCTTCAGCCTTGATGCAGCCTCCCGCTTCGCCGTTTTAGGCGCGCGCACATTTTTCCGCCTGCCGTATTATCATGCCGGCATGGACTTTGTTCATGAAGGAAGGCGTGTTCGTTTTTCCAGCAGAAGGCCGGATGGAAAAGCGGCCTTTTACGCCCGTTACGGTCCGCTGTCAGACTCCTTCACCTCCCGAAAAGGCACAATCGAATACTGGCTGACTGAAAGGTATCGGCTATACACCGTACATAGCAGCCGAATCTATTATGAAGACATCCATCACCCGCAATGGAGGCTCCAGCAGGCTGAAGCCGTCTTTTCCCAAAATAGCGCAGCTTCGGCAAGCGGTCTCACTCTGCCGGATACCGCTCCGCTCCTCCATTACGCCAAAAGGCAGCACGTTGTATGCTGGCCGCTTCGGCGGGTGCGCTAAAAATATGACAAAAGGAAGAGCGCAGATACGCTCTTCCTCAACGTTTAAGCCGGTTTTGATATTTCGCTTAAAGCTTCTCCCGCTTTCTGATCCGCAGCATTTGTCACCGAAAGGTCCCCCAGCGCAACGATTCCGACCAGCCGTTCATTTTCCACGATCGGCAGCCTGCGAATTTGATGCTCAGCCATCAGATCGCCGGCTTCCTCCGCCGTCATCTCTGGATCACCCGTCACCAATTCTGTGCTCATGATATCCCGTGCAGGTGCCTCAATGACATTTTCGGCGACGCATCTAATTACGATATCGCGGTCTGACACGATTCCTACCAATTTGCCATTCTCGCAAACCGGGATGGAGCCGACATTTTGGTCGCGCATTTTCCCTGCAATTTCTGTAACGGATGCGGAAGGTTCGCAGCACTCGGCATTCGGTGTCATCAAGTCTTTCAGCTTCACTTTGGATTCCTCCTTTATCATTGGTGTAGTATGTGCTTTTCCGAAAAAAACGTCTCTTAAACGTCTTTAAAAGTACTCTTTCTTTTTGATATATTTCTTTTTATCCTTCAACAAATCACCGGTCCATCCTTTCTTTTTCAAATACAGATAAACCAGCACGGTTGAAGCCGCTATCAAAATCAGCGAATACAAATAGCCGTGCTTGAAAGACAGTTCGGGCATATGTTTGAAATTCATTCCCCACAGCGCGCCGAAAGCCGTAACAGGCGTAAATAACGTCGTGAAAATCGTCAAAGCTTTAAAAATCTCATTTCCCCTGTGGGATGTCACCACTTCTTCGGAATGGAGCAGATAATTAATATCGCCTGCATAGTCCTTGATCAGCATCAGCACTCTGTCAATCTCGCAAAACGTCCGGCGCTGTTCGGCTTCGTCAAAGTTTTTGAATACAAATGTTTCCTGAATGGCCATCGCGACTTTTTTCATCGTCATCACAAGGCTTTTCATGATCAATAGCTCATGGCGCAGCTTGTGGATCGCCTCGATGATGCTTTTATTGTTATCATGATGAAATTTCCATTTTAATGTTCGAAGGTTGTTTTCAAACTGCTCAAGCTCCTTGAAATACGCGTGCACCAATTCCCCCGCGAGCACCAAAAACGCCTCCGGCGCATTCTTGCACCGTTTGAGCCGATGCCGCATCCGCTTATCGCTGAAGCCTCCAAAAACAGAAAAATCGAAGTTCATCGTAAAAAAATAGTCCATTGTCACGTAAAAGTGGAAAACAGAACGGTCGTGCTCTTCTTTCGCATCCTGCTGATAAATCAGGGAGCCGTACAGCGCCTCATGATCAGCGGACACAACGTCGATATCCAGACAATTTACGTTTTCCGAAGGAACGCCTTGAAACCATTTCCGGCATTCCGGCCAGTGTTCGGAATGGATAAGCTCAAGCGCTTTTGTTTTTTCCTGAGGGCCGAGCTGATACCAATTCCATCCGTCTCCATAAGCAATCTTCATATCTCATATCCTCCTGTTCACCTTCGCTTATTGTTCTTTGCCCGCAGCCCCCGAAACTAAACCTGATGTTTGCTCTGCAACCGCATGTGGTATGGAGCCAATATGATAATGATTCGAAAAAAGGAGGTGTGCGCCTTCTGTTTCGGAAGGCCTTGCATTGGATTTTGTAAAACTGGCGGCAGTGGCGATTTTAATCGCGCTTACGGGGTTTTTCGTAGCGGTTGAATTCGCCATCGTAAAAGTAAGAAGGACAAAGATCGACCAATTGATCGTGGAAAAAAGAAAGGGGGCGCTTGCCGCAAAAGAAGTAACCTCACATCTTGATGAATACTTATCGGCCTGTCAGCTCGGGATAACGGTGACGGCGCTCGGCCTCGGATGGCTCGGTGAACCGACGATGCAGAGCCTGCTGCATCCCGTTTTTGCAGCACTCGGCTTGCATGAGTCTGTCACGCACGTGCTCACGTTTTTGGCCGCTTTTTTGATCGTCACCTATTTGAACGTGGTCATCGGCGAACTCGCGCCTAAAACGTTCGCCATCCAGAAAGCGGAGAACATCACGCTGCTGTTTGCAAGGCCGATGATCTTGTTTTACAGGGTAATGTTTCCGTTTATTTGGCTGCTCAATCAATCGGCCCGCGTCATCACCGGAATGTTCGGGTTAAAGCCGGCCGCAGGGCACGAATTGGCCTATACGGAGGAAGAGCTGAGAACCCTTTTGTCTGAAAGCTACCAAAGCGGAGAAATTAATCAAAACGAATTAAAATACGTGAACAACATTTTCAGGTTCGACGAACGGATGGCAAAAGAAATCATGGTTCCCCGGAATGAAATGACCGTCTTGTCTCTTGAAGACGGTACGGAAAAAGCAATATGGCTGATCAAGAAAACGAAGCATACCCGGTTTCCGGTGGTACAGGAAGACAAGGACCACATCATCGGGATGATCAACATAAAAGAATGGCTGCTCGCTGAGCTTGCGGGCAAGGCTTCCTTTGAAACCGGCCAGCTTAAGAAGTTTATCCATCCCGTCATTCGCGTGATCGAAACGATTCCCGTCTATCAGCTGTTCGCCAAAATGAGGAAAGAGCGCACACATATGGCGATTCTCGTCGATGAATACGGAGGAACGTCCGGTCTTGTAACGATTGAAGACATCATCGAGGAAATCGTCGGCGACATACGCGATGAGTTTGATACCGAGGAAGTGTCAGACATTCGCAAAATCAAAGAAGACCACTACATCCTGAACGCCAAAGTGCTTGTCAGCGATGTAAACGACCTGCTTGGGATCCACTTGTCAGATGAAGAAATCGATACAATCGGCGGCTGGTTTCTGACACAAAACGTCGACACCGGGCCCGGGACCGAGATTCAATGCGACGGCTACAATTTTAAAACGAAAGAAATGGACGGCCACCGGATCGTCTGGATCGAAGTGACAAAGGCTGATTGAGGCGGTTTCTGACTCTTGTCTCAGGCGAACCGTTTCCCCTCCCGCTGCTTTTCTCCCAAAAAACCATGTTAGGAAATCTTACATGTTCGTCATGATATCGTTCTTTTATCACTATAATTGAAAAAAACATCACTTTTTACGACGGAGGAATGTAACATGCAGATGGGGGATACAGTATTCATGTTCTTTTGCGCTCTGCTCGTGTGGCTGATGACGCCGGGCATCGCTTTATTTTACGGGGGACTGGTAAGAAGCAAAAACGTGCTGAGCACGGTGATGCACAGTTTGTCATCGATCGCCATCGTATCGGTCATATGGATTTTGTTCGGATATTCTCTCGCTTTCGCACCGGGGAATCCCCTGATCGGAGGTTTTGAATGGCTCGGGCTGAACGGAGTCGGATTTGACCCGAATTCCGATTATTCGGAGACGATCCCGCATACACTCTATATGATGTTCCAATTGACGTTCGCTGTGCTCACGACAGCGATTATTTCCGGAAGCTTTGCTGAACGGATGCGTTTTCCGGCCTTTATTCTGTTTTCTGTGCTGTGGGTCGTGCTTGTCTACTCTCCTGTCGCCCACTGGGTATGGGGCGGAGGCTGGCTTGCAGAACTGGGAGCCCTTGATTTCGCGGGCGGAAACGTCGTCCACATTTCATCAGGCGTCGCCGGACTTGTCGTTGCGATCGTTCTCGGCAAGCGGAAAAACATCAGCGACACGGCGCCCCACAATTTGCTTTTGACATTGCTGGGCGCGGCGCTGATCTGGTTCGGGTGGTTCGGGTTTAACGTCGGAAGCGCACTGACACTTGATGAAGTGGCGATGACCGCTTTTATCAACACCAATACGGCGGCGGCCGCCGGAGTGATCGGCTGGGTCCTGATCGAATGGCTGATCAATAAAAAACCGACAATGCTCGGAGCGGTCTCCGGCGCCATTGCGGGACTTGTCGCAATTACACCGGCCGCCGGTTTCGTCACTCCGTTCGCTTCTGTTTTTATCGGATTTGTAGGCGGCGCCGTCTGTTTCTGGGGCGTGTTTTCTCTCAAGAAGAAATTCGGCTATGACGATGCGCTTGACGCATTCGGTCTTCACGGAATCGGCGGAACGTGGGGAGGCATTGCAACGGGCTTGTTTGCCACTACATCGGTTAATTCGAACGGAGCCGACGGCCTGTTCTACGGAGACATCAGCCTGCTTTGGAAACAGCTGATTGCGATTCTCTCAACATATGTGTTTGTTGCAATTGTCACTTACGTTATTATAAAAGTAGTCAGCATTTTCTTTAAGCTTCGTGCAACCGAAGAGGAAGAGTCTCTCGGGCTCGACCTTACGATGCACGGCGAAAAAGCGTATCAAGATTAATTGTCAGGGAGTGATGGAATGAGCGGTCAAATGTATAAGGTTGAAATCGTAACGCGTCCTACAAACTTTGAAGAGCTGAAAACCGAACTGGCCAAAATCGGGGTAACTTCCATTACATTTTATAATGTCCACGGATGCGGCCTGCAAAAAGGACATACGGAGCTTTACCGCGGCGTCAAGCGGGAAAGCAATGTATATGAACGCTTAAAAGTCGAAATCGTCGTCAGCAAGGTGCCTGTCGAAAAGGTCGCCGAGACGGCGCAAAAGGTGCTCAAAACCGGCGAACCCGGAGACGGCAAAATCTTCATTTACGAAATTCAAAACACGATCAACATCCGTACGGGCGAAGAAGGGCCCGACGCTTTATAAATGAGTGAAGCTCCCGGCGCAACCAGTCCGGGAGCTGTTTTTTGTTTAGAATGGCAAACATAACAACTTGAATTTATTTTTCAAAAATCTTTTCCGGCAGATTGGAACAGATACCCAAAAGCTTAGACAACTTCTTTTTTCAAGCCCAATAAAAATCATTTCTGACGATCACTTTGGCTCGGTATTAGATTACTAATATAATCGTTGCGTGTGGGTGCCGGTAAAATAATTCAACTAATAATAGGTTATCTCTATAGCCTGTTTGTATTACCCAGATTGAACAACACGATTCCCGAAAGAAATATTATTGCTATTCTTGCTTGTCTCATTAAATTGTTCTTCCAAGTCCTTCAACTTGAATTTCATGACTTAAAGTCTTTACTTATCTAAAAACCGTTCTCAGGGAAAATAAATTAATGATGTAGAATTTTTTTCTATTTTCATTGATTATTTTAGTAAATATGTTAATATAACGTAGTCGCTAAATTAGCAAAGAAAGGGAGTTTAAATTGAAAAAAATTGCAATGCCATTGTTTACAGCTGCTCTTTTGCTGGTTCAATGTTTCGCTGGTAATTCAGAAGCATTTGCTATGAATTCAAAAGGGGCAATTAAATTTAAAACAGATGCTAATACATATTCAAAGCACGCTACTTCTATTGTTGTCACAGGCACTTTGCGTGAGGATAATGACAATGGTTATGTAGTATATCTGTATAAAAAGGGCCGAACTACCCCGGTAAAAATGATAGATGTAGATCATAAGATCGGTACCCGTAATTTCAAGGCAGTTTTTTCAACAAAAAATATCCCGGCAGGCAAGTATGATGTAATTGTAGCACAGAGCTGGGGATATAAAGATTGGCATGGAGAGCTGCAACATTATATTACTGTTCAGCATTAAAATTAGTGACAGATTAGAATCATAAAAGCTTAGCTTTTGATTTTATCTGAAATCCTTTAAAAACCATTTACTGCAAAACTACGAATTGAGGATGAATGATTAAAAGTTCACGGACTTTTTATCATTCATCCTCATTCATTTTTATAGTTTTCTTAGATAGAAATCGTACAGCATATCTCCTCCCAAGAAAGCTAAAAAGTAAAGTTACCCCTCAGCGGTAAATCTCTTGATTTATGTGAACACGATGACATCTGTACAAAAGTTCATGCTACTATAATAACCATGAAATCCCCCCTTATTGTTAATAATGAAAGCCTATTATTTATACAAAGCAGGGGGGATTTTCAAAGGATTTCAATATCGCATAGTTACAATTGAGAGGTATGCGTCAAAACTTTTCTAAAAGGAAACATGTTGAATACCATAAGGTTCTAAAGATTATTTTTTACAAAACTGCATCAACAATACCGTAAGCCTTCGCTTCTTCGGCATCCATAAAATAGTCGCGTTCCATGTCTTCTTTTAGTTTTTCAAGCGGCTGACCCGTCCTTTCATGGAAGAACTGCTGGATTTTGTCCTTCAGCTTGATGATCCGCCTCGCGGAAATCTCCATGTCCGTCGCCTGTCCTTTGACGCCGCCGAGCGGCTGGTGGATCATGATTTCGCTGTTTTTAAGGGCAAACCTCTTTCCCTTCGTTCCGCCCGCAAGGATGATCGCCCCCATCGAAGCCGCCATCCCGACGCAGATCGTGCGAACATCCGGCTTCACGTACTCCATCGTATCTAAAATCGCATATCCGGCAGAGGTTGATCCGCCGGGGCTGTTGATATAGACCGAAATGTCCTTTTCATTGTCCTCCGCCGACAAAAACAGCAGCTGGGCGGTGACGCGATTGGCGAGATCGTCCGTAAATTCAGAGCCGATCATAATGATGCGGTCTTTCAAAAGCCTTGAAAAAATATCGTAGGATCTTTCTCCTGCCGCTGTTTTTTCAATAACATAAGGAATGGTGTTCATGCCTTTCAGCCTCCTAGGCAGCACACCTCATCATGCTTACGCAGGACGGCTGCGAAGCGCTCGAAAGCCAGGTCCGCTTCGCGTATTCAAGCAGGCGGTCCGGATCATGGCGCACAATCGCGTCGATCAAGAGCCTGTCGTGCTCTGAGCCGCTCTCCCTGATCGCCTCCCTCTGAAGAACGTCAGATGAAAGCCTTTTGACACGCTGGCGCGATCTGAATAAAAGCGATTTGACGGATGATTCCGGTTTGCCGAGCGTTTCGGCGATTTCATGCAGCTGGTAGGAAAACACGTCTTTGAGCAAAAAGATCGTTAATTGCTTCGGCGTTAATTCGGCCGCGAGATGTTTCAGCAGATGCTCGCATTCGTCCGCAGCCCTTATTTCTTCCGTCTGCTCTCCTGACTGATCTGCACCCGAAAGAAAGCATTCGCGCTTTCTTTTTCGAAGCAGGTCAATCCATTTATGCTTTGCAACCGTTTTTTGATAAGCAGGCGAGGCGTCTGCTTGATTGATTTCCATTAATTTCAGGATCGTGTCCTGAGCCAAGTCCTCTGCATCCCATTTATCACCGGTGATCATCATGCAGTATTTCATCAGCGCTTTCTGCTTTAATTCATTCATGAATGAATTCACACTCCTTAAAGAGGCCTCTTACTTTAATAAACGGATTGCCCTTTCGATTTGATACGGGTTTTTTAAAACATTGTAACAAAAAAACGCCTATCTGATTTGATAGGCGTAAACGGTTTGTGTTACGGCTGTGTTGAATCTTTTGTCTGGTCCTCGTCCTGAGCGCCTGAATCGTCAGTTGAATCTTCCCTTTTGGTTTTCCCTTCAGTGTCGTCTTTCGCTTTTTCTTCCGTTTTTGCTTTTTCCTCAACGGAAGGCTGGGCAGGTTCTTTCACTTCAGAAGCTTGCTTTTCCATTGCCTTTTCAATGCTTGACACCGGCTTGTCCATGAAGTTCAGCGGATTTAAAGCGACTCCGTCTTTGCGGATTTCAAAATGCACATGGTTTCCGCCTTCTTCATTGTATAAGTTTTTGCCTGCTTTTCCGATGACTTGATTTTGCTCGATTTTGTCACCCTGCTTGACGCTTACTTCAGAAAGGGATTGATACACGGTTGACAGCCCGTCTTCATGCTCGATTTCAACAACATAGCCCAACACTGGGTCTTTAGCAGCCTTGATGACAGTACCGCTGAGAGATGCGGAAACATCGAACGTTTTTCCGTCTTTCTCCGCCAAGTCGATACCTTTGCTCATGCTATACGTGTTATCATAGTTTACAAGTGCTGCTTCTTTCTCTTCTTTAGATGCATTTGTTTCAAAGAATTTTTTCACGACGGTTACATTCTCAGAATCAATGACCGGCATTGCGACATTTTCGACCGGTTTTCCTACTTCTACCGCGTCATCACGGTTGTCGTAGGCTGACTTTCCATCATCCGCCAGCTTATCTTTCACATCGTTATTGGATGCTGATTGATACCAAAGAACAGCTGTTAAAACAACGACGGCACTGATCAGATAGATGGCCGGGAATACCCAGCGTCTGCGAAAAAACCTTTGCAGCTTTGTGATTTTGGAAGTACGATTCTTTTCTTCCTCTTTCATGCTTTCATCACCTCAGCAACATTCTGAACACTTTTCAGAAAATATATACATTTTAAAAAAACTTTTTTTATTGAATAGATTTTTAGCAGCCGGCCGGACCGGACGCTTACGATAAAAACGGACAAGAAAGGACAGAATAAGATCATGAAATTGCGCATCGCCAAAAAAGAAGACCTTCACACAGTCGTAGACATTTATAATTCCACCATTGCTTCCCGGATGGTTACGGCCGATACAGAACCTGTGACAGCTGAAGATAAGCTCGGCTGGTTTTTGGGCCATACCGAAGCAAGGCCGCTGTATATCGTCGAAAACGACGCGCAGGAGTGCATCGGCTGGATCAGCTTTGAATCGTTTTACGGCCGGCCCGCATACGCGAAAACCGCAGAGGTCAGCATCTACCTTCACGAAGCGCACCGCGGAAAAGGAATGGGATCGGCCGTTTTAAAAAAAGCGCTTGATCAAGCGCCGAGGCTTGGAATCCGTTCATTGATGGCGTTTATATTCGCCCATAATGAACCGAGCATCAACCTTTTTCAAAAACACGGGTTTTCCGAATGGGGGCATTTTCCGGGGATCGCCGAGATGGACGGCAATCGCTACGATTTAAAAATATTGGGGAAAGAATTGAATGAAGCCGGGGCATCTTGACGTTACAACGCAAAAAAGAGCTGTCCGTCAGCTCTTTTTCGTTTTACTATTCAGCAAGGCGCTGCCTTCTGCTTTCTTCTTCATTTAAAAACTCCATGAAATTGCTCATCACCGTAAACGGCTGCTCTTTTACCGCCGTGACATAGCGGTTTTTCCGCTCATCGGAAAGCACTTCGCTTTTTTGCATCCGTTCGAGAATATACTGAAACACCTTTTGCTGGACATTTCTTTTTTGATATGACGACTCTCTGATCAAGGCCATTCCAAAGGCTGCGCCTAATGCGGCGATACCGATTTTGATGAAGGTTTCCGTACCGAAACGAGTCTCTCCCCAGAAAGATGACAGATAAACGAGAGAGATAACGAGCAGCGGAACCGCTGTAAAAAGAAAGATCAGCCGTTTCTTTAATATCGGGGCAGCAACCTGTTTCAGGTTTTCCATTTCTTTTCTCATAAAGGCGGGCATTTGATTAAATGTTTCAAGATCCATAAACATCCCTCCTGCTTGAATGTTACAACAGAAATTCGTGCTTTTTATATTTATATCGTAACTTAGTTCTAACATGTTTTACAGTTTTTTGCCTTATAGCTCCCTTTTTAAAGAAACCTTCCTGCTTTTTTCTCGTATAACATGACATGGTTGCCTGAAAGATAAGTTACTGATATAAATGGAATGTATCAAAACAAATCCGTCTTTGTGAGGTTCAACATGGATATTATTAAAAATATTAGCATCACATCGATATTTCTCGGTTTTGTATTAGTTTTAAACACGCTGCTGGCCATCGTTGTGATCTTCAGGGAGCGCCGCGATGCAAGCGCCTCTTGGGCCTGGCTTCTGGTTCTCTTCTTTATCCCGGTGCTCGGCTTCATCCTTTATTTATTGTTCGGCCATAATTTAAAACGCAAGCACCTCTTTTACTGGGAAGACCAGAAAAAGATCGGGATTGAGAAAATATTGGATCAGCAGCTCGCCAAATTGAAAAATCGGGAATTCCAATTTCGGAACAAGGCGACGGCGGACAGCAAAGATTTAATTTATATGCACATCATTAATAATCACGCCGTGTTTACGGAAGATAATGCCGTCGAGCTCTTAACCGACGGGCGCCAAAAGTTCGATCGGCTTCTTCGTGATATTGAAAATGCCAAAGACCACATTCATTTGCAATACTACATTTATAAAGGCGATCAAATCGGAAAGAAGCTGCGCGACGCGCTGATCAAAAAAGCAAAGGAAGGCGTCGAAGTCCGCGTTCTTTATGATGAATTGGGATCAAGAAGACTGCGGAAAAGCTTTTTTAAAGAGCTGAAAAAGGCCGGAGGCTATGTCGAAGTCTTTTTTCCTTCGCGGTTTCGATTTATCAATTTGCGCATGAACTACCGCAATCACCGGAAGCTGGTCATCATCGACGGGTTCATCGGCTATGTCGGCGGATTTAATGTCGGGGATGAGTACCTTGGCCTGAATCCCGCATTCGGCTATTGGCGGGATACGCACCTTCGAATCAAAGGAACGGCCGTCCATTCGATTCAAACGCGTTTTATCCTTGACTAGAATCAGGCCTCCCACCGCCATGACATTACATACAAGCCGAATCTTTTCCCGGAGTGCGGCTCTCACGGAAACATCGGCATGCAGATCGTCACAAGCGGCCCGGATTCGGAATGGGAGCAGATTAAAAACGGCTACATTAAAATGATTTCAAACGCCAAGCGGTCCATATTGATTCAAACGCCTTATTTCATCCCTGACGCAAGCCTTCTTGACGCTCTCAGAATCGCCTGCCTGTCAGGAGTTGACGTCAGAATCATGATCCCGAACAAGCCTGACCACCCTTTCGTCTATTGGGCGACTCTTTCTTATATCGGCGAGCTGCTCAAGGCGGGCGCCTCTGTATTCATTTATGATAATGGCTTTATTCATGCAAAAACGATCGTTGTCGATGAGGAAATTTCTTCAGTCGGAACGGCAAATATCGACATGAGGAGCTTTAAGCTGAATTTTGAAGTGAATGCCTTTTTATATGACGAGGAAATTGCCAGAAACCTTGTGCTGTCATTCGTAAATGATCTGCAAGTATCGAAGGAGCTCACCTATGAAGATTATCAAAACCGGAGCAGAAGCATTCGCTTCAAGGAAGCGATTTCGATTCTCCTGTCTCCGATTTTGTAGCAGGACAAATTGAATCCCCCCGGGATTTCCCAGGGGGATTTTTTCTATTTGCTGTTTCCCGCCGTCCGTTCATCGCGGGCTGCTGATGAGGAGCGCGCACCCATGCCGGGGGCGGCGTCAGCGTCACGGATGCCAAGCGCGAAGCAAAAAGCAGCAATAAGGAGCGCTGACGCACCAAGCAAAGCCGTCCTGTATGCCGCAAGGTCCGGCAGCTCCCCTTCCGTATGCCGGCTCATGACAGCAAGGAGGCAGGACATGATCGCGACGCCTAAAGCAGAGCCGAGCCGATTCTGTACATTGAACAATGTCGTCGCCCGCCCCATTGAAGCTGAAGAGATGTTGGCAAAAGAAGTGACCTGAACAGCACCGACAGCATGGCCTAAGAAAAAGCCGGCCAAAAACAGCAGCATTCTCAGAAACCACGTGTTTGTTCCAGGCCCTGTCAAACTGAGGAGGCCAAACAGCACAGACGCACATAACAATGCGGCAGAGATCAGCCGGCGCGGCCCAAGCTTTGAAAGCGACCGGGGCATGAGCTGAGAAGCGAGCATCAGCCCCAGCGCTTCGGGAAACGTAATCAAGGCGGTATCCAGCGCCGAGTGATTCAGCACCTCCTGATACATCAGCGGAAACACGTAAAGCATGCCAAGCAGTCCGGCCGCCGAGAACAGCGATACAATACTCATCATTCCAAAAACCCGGTCCGCCAGCAAACGCAGATTGAGCAGCGGATGCCGAGCGCGAAGCTCGACCAATACAAGGGCCGTCAGCAAAACGAGTCCCCCGATTCCGGCGGCAAGCACAGCAGGCGACCCGAATCCGTCCGCCGGCCCCCGGCTGAGCGCAAACACCGCAAGCGCCATTCCCGGGGCTGAGAGGAGAAAGCCGGGCAGATCGAATGTTCCGGCATCTGATTCCATATGCTCGTCAAGACATAACAGACCAAACAGCAGAATGATCAATCCAATCGGAACGTTAATGAAGAAAATCCAGCGCCATGACAGCTGATCCGTAAAAAACCCGCTGATGATCGACCCGAGCGCGGGAGCCACGGCAACCGGAAGAACGAGAACACGCGAAATCTTTGGCCGTTCTTCCGGCGGGAACGTCCTGAACAAAATCGCCATTCCTACAGGAGTGATCAGTCCTCCGCCGGCTCCCTGGATGATGCGGAATAGATTTAAAGCCGCAAGATGTTCAGCAAGCCCGCATAATAGAGAGGCCGCAGTGAACATCCCAAGCGCTATCGAAAAGATCCGCTTGGTACCCCAACGGTCGCCAAGCCATCCGGCAATCGGAAGACATACGGCGAGGCTGACCAGGTAGCCGATATTGACGATGCCGGCGTCCGGCGGGGGCGCCTGAAATTCTTTCATGATGGCCGGCAGCGCCAAGTTGACGACGCTCGCGTCCATCGCGGCCATAAACATCGCCGTGACATATACGATGCTGACAACCGTCCGCTGGTTGAGCGGCCTCATATTTACTCATCACCGCCGTGAACCCCTAGAGCGGGCTTCACGCTGTTCGGCCGCAGATCGCTCCAATTCGAGCTGATATATTCAACACAATCGCTCCGGCTTGATTCCCCAAAAACAACGGCCCAGCCGGCCGGCACGTCAAGAAATGCCGGCCAGAGCGAATGCTGGCCTTCGTTATTCATCAGGACAACATATGTGCCGTCTTCACGTTCAAAAGGATTTGTCATCAGTCTCTCCCCCCTAAGGCATCTAATTTTTCGGCAAGAACGCGTCCAATTTCGGCAAGCGGACCCGGCTGGCACAAATCTTTATGGCGGCAGTCAATATCGTGCTGCTCCATCTGTCCATGAAGATAAGGAAGCCATGATTCCGGAGCAATCGGATCAAACCATTCCGGAATGACGGTTGATCTGAAGAACAAAAGATCACCGTGATAGATATGCGGTTTATATTCGCTTAAAATGCGAACCGAATTCACATAAGTCTCCTTTAGGTTCAATATTGCGGCTTCATCAAGACTAGCCAGTGCACTGCCGTCGCGCCGCAAAAGTTCAATCGCACTCGACAGTTCGAGCGGCTTCCCGTCTCCGAGACTGTCAGGATCATATCCGCCTAAAGCCAGGAGAGCGACAAGCGCTTCCTGCTCGTCCGGAGCATCTTTAATCGGAAGGAAATGGTTCGGGTAAGCGTCAAGCATGACGAGAAGAGAAACTTCTTCGCCCTGTTCCTGAAGCTGGGTTGCGATCGCATGAACTACATTTCCTCCGAGAGACCAGCCGAGAAGGCGGTAAGGTCCGGCCGGCTGAACCTGTTTGATATGAGAGATATAATCGGCGGCCATTTCATTCAGTGTTGCCGGCAGCGCTTCCCGCTGTGCGATGCCGCGCGCCTGCAGTCCGTAAATCGGATATTCCTTGCCGAGCGACGTCATCAAACCGGCATAGCACCAGCTCAAGCCTCCTGCCGGATGTACGCAGAACAGAGGCAGCTCGCTCCCGCCAGCTCTCAGCGGAAGCAGTACATCCAGCGCACTCTGGCTGCTGCCGACCTCAAGGCGTTCAGCAAGACCGCTGACGGTCGGTGCTTCTAGCAAATCACCGATGCCGAGCTCCGCCCCGATCGCTGCGCGGATTCGGCTGATCAGCTGGACAGCAAGCAGCGAATGCCCGCCAAGCTCGAAGAATCCGTCATCAATTCCAATCCGGGGCACGCTCAAAATTTCTGAGAACAGATCGCACAGTATCTCTTCTTGAGGCGTACGCGGACTTCTGCCCTTAACAGCCGCCGTAAAATCCGGCTCAGGAAGCGCTTTGCGGTCGAGCTTGCCATTCGGGGTCAACGGCAAAACATCAATTTTTACAAATGCCGCAGGCACCATGTAATCAGGCAACGTCCCGGCGGCATACCGGCGCAGCTCTGCCGGATCGGGTTCTGCTTCTGAGGCGGGGACAATATAGGCGATCAGGCGCTTATCCCCGGGCCGGTC
>NZ_JBALMR010000023.1:0-35517 GCF_036963165.1 Bacillus sp. JJ675
TAGGGGAGCATATCAGAATCACAGGTCTTTTTGGTCAGAACGATGTTGCCGTTATCTCTCATCGGCGGGATCTGATGTCTCCGGATCATTCTTCATATCCTCAAGCCGCTCCAATATTCTCCGCTTCTTATACATCATCATTCCCGCTTCCGCTACTCCGCTTATCATCGAACGGTTTGTGACAGCGCCAAACAAAATGCCGGCCACGGGCACCATTTGAAACAGCTTTTTCCACCCGAAAGAATCGCGGTATGTATAAACGACTTCCCGCCATCCCTGAATCTGCGAAATCATGTTTTGGCGTGCGCCGGGCTGCTTGTGGTATTGGCTGAGCTCCCCGATGATCGCTTTTTTTCCGACGATGTCCGCTGCACTTAGCTGCAGGCATTTGATAATGAACATCCGCTCTGTTTTATCTTTCGGATCGTATCCGTATGATACCGCAATATCCTGCAATGTTTTCAGCGAAAGGCCGAGAATGGCCGGAATATCGATGGCAAGGGTAAACAAACCGCCGACGCCCGTCGTTGCTCCTTGAACGACCGCCGTGTTGGCCCTGTTCTTCCCCAGTTCTTCGCAAATATGGTCCATGACGGAGATCGGAGCTTTTTTAATATCGTCAATCGTTTGAATCGATTCGTCCGGCAGTTCTTTTTGAAACTTTCGAATCAGATGCTTTTCAGATGTTAAATATCGGCCTCCGTTTTGAATAAAGCCTCCGATTTCATCAAGCAAAAGGCCGATTTTATCCTGGATAAACGCCGGCGTAAGCTTGTCCAGCACTTTAAACGGAATCCGGCCGATCCTTTCCCAAAACCACACTTTTTGCTGCTCTTTTTCCCATTTTTCAATGTCTTTCAGCTGGGCCTCTAAATCCGACTGTTCATTATGCATAGGACGTCTGTCCTCCTTACCGTTTTTTATAGTATACAATGAAACGCCGTTTTTTTAACCGCATGAAACGGGTATGACAAAACCAATAGCGAAAAAGGGGGTGTGAAAAGGATGCCTTGGACAATGGAGGACTATCCTGCTTCACTGAAAAATCTGGACAAGCCGGTCAGAAAAAAAGCGATCGAAATAGCAAACGCGATGATTGACGAAGGCTATGACGAAGGCCGCGCGATTCCGATCGCGACGAGCCAAGCGAAAGAGTGGGCCGAAAACAGAAGCGAACGCGAGATCAACGCGTTTTTGGAAAACGGCCGCGAAACAACGCGGGATGAGGGAGATTCAAACCAGCGCCCCCAGCTGGCCGAAAAGCGCGAGCATGTCGTAAAGCATGAAAAAGGCTGGGCCGTAAAGGCAGAGGATGCAAAACGCGCAAGCGATGTAAAGGAGACAAAAGCTGAGGCGGTTAAACGGGCAAAGGAAATCGCCCGGAACAAGGGAAGCTCCGTCATCGTCCATCAAAAGGACGGCAGCGTTCAAAAAAAGATACGGATGAACTAAAAAAATGACGCTCCGGTATTGGAGCGTCTCAGTTTTGGCGGACGAGGCCGAAAATGGCGTCCGCCGCCCGTTTGTAACCGCCGGCGTCCCTTAGTGACCGGCCGATGTCCGCAGCTCTTGCAGCATAGGAACTGTTATTGATGATCTCTTTGATTTTTTGCCGCAATACGCTTGAGGACAGCTCTTTTTTGTCAAGCTTCAGTCCGGCTCCTGCCTTCTCGACCTGCGAGGCGACAAGAAATTGATCTCCCCCCATCGGAATGACGATAAGCGGCGTGTCAAAGTAGAGCCCTTCATTTGTGCTGTTCATTCCTCCGTGCGTGACGAATAAATCGGCGATTTTCAATAGTTCCAGCTGCGGTATATACGGCCTTACGATAAAGTGTCCGGGGATCTGGTCAAGATCGGCCGGGTCCGTATATTTGCCGATTGACATCACCACTTTGCCGTCAAAATCTTTTAAGGCTTCAATGCACATATTGTACACCTCTTGTTGGCGATTAAAAATCGTCCCCATTGAAATGACGATGACCTTTTCGCCTTCCAGTTCGGCGAACGGAAAATCGGCAAACTCCTGCCGGCTGGTAACGGACGGTCCCACAAACAAATAATCGTCTCCAAATTTATCCGCCTGCGGCTGAAATTCTCTTGAAGTGAAGACGACCGTGATATCCCCCGGACAAAGGAAAACATCGAACGGATCGTCAAGGCTGATCGGATACCTTGCGTTTAACTCCGCCATCATCTCTTTGAATTTTTCAAAATAAGGCGAGCTTTCGAAATCACCCTGCCTGTCTTTAAACGACCTGCTCATGTCTTTATTAATCGCAAACGTCGTGCACAATGAAATGCCCGGAAGACCGAGCATCTCCGCAACGATTTTTCCTGCCAAAAAGTGATGGTCAAAAATAACATAGTCGTACGTTTCATGGCGCACTTCTTCATATATAAGGTCAACGATGCCGCTCGCCTTTTTCGCCATGTTGTACATCATTTCGGCGTAGTCCCTGTTTTCATCGCCTGTCATGTTTTTTCCGAAGGATAACGTTTCTCTGAAATCCGGGTACAAACGGACTTCAGCCCCTGTTTTTTTGATTTTTTCCGCGTATTCTTCGACAGCATAATAAACGATCGTCTCTCCCCTGCTTTGAAGCTCCTTTGTCACACCTAAAGAGGGGTTGATGTGGCCTTCGCCCGGGAAGTTGATCATCAGCGCTTTTCCCATCGTGATCTTCCTTTCGTTTGAAAAATTTATAAAGGACTTTACTACAAAAAAGCGGGATCGTAAAGTATTTAATTAAGTTAATAATAAATTAACATAACTATTTTACTATTTATTTTCTCTTTGCATATGTTTCCTTAAAAATCCTGCGGCATGCAAATAAGCGGATATGATTAAGAAAAAAGGGCTTTTTATTTCTTGACAGATGCCGTTTCCAAGCCGATTTTACTTTTTTTTCGTTCAAAAACTAAAACCGGGTGAATCGTGACACACTACAGGATAAGAAACACATGACGGAGGGTCTGACACATGGAAGAGAAAACAACCCGGATTGAAAAAGATTTTTTAGGCGAAAAAGAAGTCCCGTCTGACGCTTATTACGGCGTACAGACGATGAGGGCCGTTGAGAACTTTCCGATTACCGGCTACCAAATCGACGAAGAGCTGATTAAAGCATTGGCGATGGTGAAAAAAGCGGCAGCTCTTTCCAATATGGAAATTAAGCGGCTGTACAAAGGCCTTGGCGAGGTGATCGTTCAAGCGGCCGGAGAAATCGTCGACGGCCTCTGGCATGATCATTTCATCGTCGATCCCATTCAGGGCGGGGCCGGAACGTCGATGAATATGAATACAAACGAAGTTATCGCGAACAGGGGATTGGAGCTGTTGGGAAAAGAAAAAGGCGATTATTTCCATTTGAGCCCGAATACGCACGTCAACATGGCTCAATCGACGAATGACGTATTTCCGACCGCCATACACCTGGCAACCTTGAACCATTTGAAAAAACTGCTGGCGACAATGGGGGATATGCTGGATGCCTTCCGAAAAAAAGCGGCCGAATTCGATTCCGTCATCAAAATGGGACGGACTCATCTTCAAGACGCCGTCCCGATCCGTCTCGGACAGGAATTTGAAGCGTATTCGCGCGTGATCGAACGGGACATCGAGCGGATTAAGCAATCCCGGCACCACCTGTATGAAGTCAATATGGGTGCGACGGCGGTGGGAACGGGGCTGAACGCTGACCCGCGATATATTAAAAACGTCGTCAAACATTTGTCTGAGATCAGCGGATACGAGCTGACCGGCGCAGATCATCTTGTCGACGCCACCCAAAATACGGATGCTTACACAGAAGTCTCCGCCGCCTTAAAGGTAGGAATGATGAACATGTCGAAGATCGCCAATGATCTTCGGCTGATGGCATCAGGACCAAGGGCAGGCCTTGCCGAGATCAGGCTCCCTCCCCGCCAGCCCGGATCTTCTATCATGCCCGGCAAAGTCAATCCGGTGATGCCAGAGGTAATGAATCAGATCGCGTTCCAGGTCATCGGCAATGATCATACGATCTGCCTTGCATCAGAAGCCGGCCAGCTCGAGTTAAACGTCATGGAGCCTGTCCTTGTCTTCAATCTGCTGCAATCGATCAAGATCATGAACAACGGCTTCCGCGTATTCACCGACTATTGCGTCAAGGGGATTGAAGCGAATGAGATCAGGCTGAAAGAATTCGTCGAAAAAAGCGTCGGCGTCATTACGGCGGTCAATCCCCATCTCGGCTATGAGGCCGCCGCGCGGATTGCGAAAGAAGCGATCGCCACAGGCAGATCGGTCCGCGAACTCTGCCTGCTGCACGGCGTATTGACAGAAGAAGAGCTTGACTTGATTCTCGATCCTTACGAGATGACCCACCCAGGCATCGCAGGCGCTTCATTGCTCGAAGATTAGCACCCGATGCGCTTTCAAATGTTTATGTAACTCCCAAGGAGGCTAAACACATAATACAAATCATTTGAAAGAGGAGGAAAAGACAATGTTAGGATTTCTCGTTTCTATCGTCGTTGCCATTGTGATCGGACTGATCGGGGGAGCCATCGGAGGAAACGGCGCTCCTGGAGGCATCATCGGCTCGATGGTCGTCGGTTTTATCGGCGCCTGGATCGGCCACGGGCTGTTTGGCACATGGGGGCCGGATATTGCGGGCTTCGCCATCATTCCGGCTATTATCGGAGCCGCGATTCTCGTCTTTATATTAAGCTTGATCTTCCGCGGAAGAATGGGATCTGAAGCATAAGCGGCCACACGCCAGCATCGTGTCAAAACGATGCTGGTTTTTGTTTGCATGAAACACTTCCTGCATACACTATAAAATCAAACGGTTGACATTTTATGATGGCAGGCATATGATTAAATTACATTTTGCACTAAGGAAACTTTTGTGCACAAGGAAAAACAACAGAGAATCTAGGTGAATCAGATGGTCAGTAATGACATGTCCAGACACACTCAAATATCAAAAGAAGCTCAAGACGCATTAGACGGAAAAAGCAGAGGCTTTAAAAGGCTGCTTCCCTTTTTGGGCCCCGCTTTCATAGCGGCCATCGCCTATATTGATCCCGGGAACTTTGCCACGAATATCGCCGCCGGTTCCAAGTACGGGTATTTGCTTTTATGGGTTATTCTTTTTTCAAATATCATGGCGCTTCTCATCCAATCATTATCCGCCAAGCTCGGGATTGCTACGGGGAAAAACCTGCCTGAAGTCGCAAGAGAAGAGTTTCCAAAACCGGTTTCTGTCGGCCTGTGGATTCAAGGAGAGCTCGTCGTCATCGCGACCGATCTGGCCGAATTCATCGGGGCCGCGCTCGGGCTCAACCTGTTGTTCGGCATTCCGCTTCTTGAAGCTTCCCTCATCGCAGCTGTGGGATCGTTTGCGATTTTGGAGCTGCAAAGACGCGGTTTCCGCCCGCTGGAAGCGGCGATTACGGGAATGCTGTTTATCGTCGTGATCGCTTTTGCGCTTCAGACATTTTTTGCAAAGCCTGATCCGGCGGCGGTGCTTCAAGGTATGCTCATCCCCCGCTTTCACGGGGCAGACAGCATTCTTCTGGCGGCAGGAATCCTGGGAGCGACGGTTATGCCCCATGCGATTTACCTTCACTCCGCTCTCACGCAGCGAAGAGTGGTAGGAAAAACAGAAGCGGAAAAGAAAAAGATTTTTCGCTTTGAATTCATTGATATATTAATCGCAATGCTCATTGCCGGAGCGATCAACGCCAGCATGCTGATCGTCGCCGCTGCCCTGTTCTTCAAAAACGGCATTTTCGTAGAAGACCTGGATGTAGCTTTTCATCATTTCAGCAGCATGGTCAGCCCCCTATCCGCCGTACTGTTCGGCGTCGGGCTTTTGATTGCGGGCTTGTCAAGCTCTTCTGTCGGAACGCTGTCAGGGGATATTATCATGCAGGGCTTTATCAATTTCAGGATTCCGCTTTATGTCAGACGATTCATTACGATTCTGCCGCCTATCGCGATCATCGCATCAGGCGTCAATCCGACGACCGCTCTCGTCCTAAGCCAGGTCGTCCTGTCTTTCGGCATCGCATTTGCCCTCATTCCGCTCATTTTATTTACAAGCAGCGGGCGGATTATGGGAAGCTTGAAAAACGCGAAGTGGGTGACGGCCGTATCCTGGATCATCACGGCGCTTATCGTCTCGCTGAACATCTTCCTTATATTTGATACATTATTTGGTTAAAAAAGCTGACGTATGTCGGCTTTTTTATATTATACTGTTGAAAAAGGAGGATTCTGGATGTTCACACTTACTGTTCATGATGACTTGTATTTAAAATTGCTTGAACCGAAGGATGCCCGCGCTGTCTACATGCTCATCCAGCAATCGAAAAATCATTTAAGAAAATGGCTGTTTTGGGTCGACGGGGCGAAGAAGCTCGAAGACAGCGAAGCCTTTATTGAAGAAAGCATGAAGCAGCAAGCGGCAAACAACGGGTTTCAGGCGGGGATCTGGTATCAAGGCGAGTTTGCCGGCATCATCGGTCTCCACTATATCAACTGGATTAACCGGACGACTTCTATCGGCTACTGGCTCGGGGAACCGTTTCAGGGGAAAGGCATTATGACGGATGCATGCCGCGCGCTGATCGATCAGCTGTTCAACGAGTATGAATTAAACCGGATCGAAATCAGGGCGGCTGTAAAAAATGTCAAAAGCCGGGCCATCCCTGAAAGACTCGGCTTTACGAAAGAAGGCTGCCTCAGACAATGCGAGTGGCTTCACGACCATTTTGCCGACCATATCGTCTACGGGCTTCTGCGTGAAGAATATGCCGCCCAAAGAAAGAGTTAAGGATTTGTCACACGCATTTTCCGCCTCAATCTGGTATGATAGATATCAAAAAATATGGAGTTTTTGGCTATGAAAATTTTTTTATTGTTTTATCTATGGATCATTCCGCTTATTGTCGGATTAATCTTTTTTGTTATCACCCAAAAGACAAGCTTTCAAAAAAGATTTTATCCGGCTTACACGATGATCGGCCTGGCCGCCCTCGTATTTGCCGTCTGCTACTTGATCGGACAGCCTTATCTCGGCAATTTTTTCGGCGGCACGATGCTGTTCGGAACGGTTCTTCCGTTCATGGCCGCGGGGATGAAGAAGAAGAAATGATCCAATCCGTCATAAATATAAGCCTGACTTCCGAGCGTTGCGGAAGCAGGCTTTTTTGATGTTACAGTTCAAACGGCGGGATTCTTCTGCCGTCTATATCCGCAAAATCGTACTCTTCCGCCAAATCGCCGGCTCTCAGCACTTTGCCGCTTTTCTCTAAAATATTCGGGTCGCCGGCCAGACAGACGGCGGCCCGCCCGACATAATAAGGCGTTTCCGTCCGCTTTAATTCCCCGATTTCGTGCCAGTGCGCCTCATCTGTATGAAACTCCCGAAGGACAAGCTCCGTTCTCATAAAACCCGGGGACAGCCCCAAAACGGCGATGCCGTCCCGCTTAAGTTCTGAAGAGAGACCGTACGCCATCCGGTTCAGTGCATTCTTAGCCAAGTCATAGTAAAAATTCCCGATATACTTGTCCCTGTCCCAAAACGTTGTATGAATGATCACGCCCGCACCATTCAGGCGAAACAGCGGAATTGCATAATAATTGGTCATGAGCTGGGCGCGGACACCGGCCGTAAACATATTGTCCCAGTGCCCCGGAGGCTGCTCCCAAAAAGGCTTTGATTCAATTTTCCGCTCATTACCGCCCCATACGTTGTTGACGAGGATATCGAGGCGCCCTTGTTCAGTCCTGATTCTGTCGATGAGATGCTTCGTTTCTTGATCATTCGTATGGTCGCACACCGCCCCAATCGCTTTTCCCCCTGCTGCTTTGATTTGCGACACGGTATCATCGACAGAGCCCGGCCATCCATTTGTCGTGTTTCCTTTCGCGCTTCGTCCAGTGACATATACCGTGGCCCCGGCCTTTCCCAATTCCTCGGCAATCGCCCGGCCCGCTCCCCTGGATGCTCCCGTTACGAGCGCAGTTTTTCCTTTTAAACTTTCCATTAATTTCATCCCTTTCTCGATGTTTGATTCCCAGTATATCCGTTTAATCTTGACACCTTTTGTCATGTTTTATTTAATGAAAGAAATAAAACAGGAGAAGGTGATCTGAGTTGAGAGGAGACCGGCTGATGTCGATCGTTTTGCTGTTGCAGTCCTACGGGCGGATATCAGCGAAAGCGCTGGCTGAACAGCTTGAAGTATCGGAACGTACGATTCACAGGGATATGGAGGCGCTGAGCGGTGCTGGAATCCCCGTTTATGCGGAGCGCGGAAAAAACGGCGGATGGCGGCTGATGGAGGACTATCAAACGAAGCTGACCGGTTTAAAAGAACAGGAAATCCGCTCGCTTTTCATTTCTCCTTCTACGCAATTGCTGGAAGATTTGGGACTCGCCAGGCCTTCGCGCGAAGCGCGGACGAAATTAATGGCCTCCCTCCCTCCCGCTTACAGGGAACAGGCGAAAGAAGTATGGCGCCGGATTCACATTGATACTAGCACTTGGCGAAACCAAACAGAGAAAATCGCCGCTTTCGCCGTTCTTCAAGAGGCCATCTGGAAGGAAAACAAGCTCCGGATCACCTATGAACGGGCAGACGGAAAAACGAACACCCGGATTGTGTGTCCGCTCGGTTTGGCTGCGAAAGGGCATGTCTGGTATCTCATCGCATCACACGGCGAAAACATCAGAAACTACAGAGCTTCACGCATCCACTCTGCACAATCGCTTGACGAAACGTTTACAAGGCCTGACGATTTCAATCTTGCACAGTATTGGGAAGCGTCGACGAAATCGTTCATCGACAATCTGCCGGCATACGAAGTGCGCGCATTAGCCGCACCGTCCATTTTTCCGAGACTGATGTTTACGGGACGATTCGTAAAAATCGCCCAAAAAGAGGCTGCCGGGGAAGATGGCTGGATTCCGGTTACGTTTTCCTTCAATGCAGAGAAAGAGGCGCTGGAGTATTTGCTCGGGTTTGCCGATCAGATCAAAGTGCTGGAACCCCGCGAAATGCGCCAAGCTCTTTTAAAAGCCGCAAAGGCTGCGGTCGATTTTTACAGACGGGAGTACGATTGAAAAACATCACCCCCTTTTGGAACAGAGGTGATGTTTTCAATGCTAAAACAGCCTTCGCAAGCTTTTCTTTAACGGAGGCAAATCGAGTTCTTGCTTCTCAAAGAATTTTTTCATCATATATTTGCTGAAGTTTGCCGCCTGCGTGTAAGAGATTTTTCCCGGCAGCGGCGGTTCGTCTTCGATGGCCACATCGATGACGGCCGGTTTTTGCGACGCAAATGCGTTTTTCAGCGCAGGAATGAGCTCTTCGTGTTTTTTCACGCTGAAGCCTTTTCCTCCGCACGCTTCCGCAAATGCAGCATAATCGACATTTTCAAGCTTTGTGGCGTATTCAATATGGCCTTTTTCCTGCTGTTCATATTGAATCATGCCCAAGTTTTGATTATTTAAGATAACGACGACAATCGGGAGACCGTATTTGACAGCGGTCGGAAAATCGTGCATAGACATGCTGAAGCCGCCGTCTCCGCACACGGCCACCACCTGGCGTTCGGGATATGACAGCTTGGCGGCAATTGCTCCAGGCAGACCGCAGCCCATCGTACCGAGCCAGCTTGAAATGATAAAATCCTGATTGGTCATGTCAAAATGGCGGGCCATCCATACTGTTACATTTCCGACGTCAACAGACAAAACTGCATCGTCCGCAGCCGCATCCTGAAGCCTTGCGATCACTTGCTGCGGCTTGAGCGGGGAAGTCGCCCGCTGTTCGTCCTTTTCAACATGGTACCGCCACTTTTTCATATGATCCGTACAGCTCTCCAAAAACGAACGGTTTGCTTTCCGTTCAATGGTCTTTGTCAGCTCTGCCAAGCCTGTTTTAGCGTCGCAGACGAGCCCTGCGGTGACCGGATAGCGCTTCCCGATTTTCACAGAATCGTTATCAAGCTGAATCGCAGGCGTATCTTCCGGCAGGTACTCCCGGTAAGGAAACGACGTCGCAAGCATGATCAACAAATCGCATTCTTCATTGCCTCATAAGCGGGCTTTGTGCCGATATGACCGAGATTTCCGAGAACATGAGGATGGCGGTCGGGAACGGCGCCTTTCGCCGGAAGCGTAATAACGATCGGCGCTGCCGCTTTATCGGCAAATTCCAAAAGCTCCTCCTTCGCCGTTTTCATTCCTCTTCCCGCCAAAATCACGGGTTTTTTCGCTTCGTTGATCAGTTGGGCGCACTGCAAAAGCTGGCTTTTTTTCGGATGCAGCCCGCCTTCGATATAAAGCGCCGACGTATAGGCCGGCTTCCGCTTGATTTTTTCCGCAAACAGGTCGTCCGATACGGTGAGGACGGCGACCCCTTTTTGGCTGTAAGCTGCCCGGAGCGCCTGATTTAAAAGGTCGGGGAGCGCCTCGGCCGAATGCACCTGCTGATTAAAAACGGACACATCCTCAAACATTCTTTCGAGACCGATTTCCTGGAACGCATCCCTGCCGATTTGGCTTGAAGCTACCTGTCCCGCAATGGCGAGCACAGGAACGCCGTCGGCTTTTGCATCATACAGCCCGTTGAGCAGATGAACGGCTCCCGGACCTGCAATTGAAAGGCAGACGCCGATTTTGCCCGTCAATTTTGCTTGAGCGGATGCGGCAAGGGCTGCTGTTTCCTCGTGGCGCACCTGAATAAAGCGGAGGCTGTTTCGCTCATGACGCAATTCGTTGATGAATTCGTTGATGCTGTCTCCGGCATGCCGTAAATATGATCGATATTCCATTCTTCCAGCAGTTCTGCTGCTATTTTTCCTGCGGTTTTGTTTGCCATGTCACGTCCCCCTTTTTCTGTCTGGTTACCACCTCCCTTTTCCGTTCAAACGTTCTGCGGCATATTGCAGGCAAAAAAAGCTTGCAGAGACTCAGGCTCTGCAAGCTTTTTACTTTTTAAAATGGTATGGGAGCGTGGCGATGACAATGTCTTTTTTCCACAGCAGCCTCAAGCGCAGCAAAAATGCTGACTGATTGTGAAGAATGTTGTGCCAGCTTTTTTTCGGAATGAACTGCGGAACGAGAACCATGACGGAATAGTTGTAGCTCGCCGCTTTCGCTTCCACGGTTTCCAGGAATTTTTCCAAAGGATGAATTAAGCTTCGGTATGAGGAGTATAGAGTAACGAGTCTGACGCCGTTTTGCAGCTCCTCCCATTTTTTCTCAATCTTTTTCTCTTCTTCTTTATCAAACGATACGTGAACCGCGATGACCTGGTCTGACAACGTTTTGGCGTATTGGATCGACTTTTCGACGACGTGGGTCACGCCGGCGACAGGCACGATGACGACGTTCCCTTCGATCGGCTCCAAAGGCTTGCCTGTCATTCTAAGCTGTTCGCCGACGGCATCATAGTGCCTTTTGACCGCATAGAATATCCAGATGACGATCGGCATGAAGACAACGATCGGCCATACAACCTGAAACTTCGTGATAAACAGAATGAGCAAAACAACTGCAGAGATCGCCGTACCTGTTGCATTAATGATCATTTTCAATACCCAGCCTTCCGGCTTTTGTCTGATCCATTTCAAGCACATACCCGTTTGAGAAAGCGTAAACGGGATGAACACGCCGACCGCGTATAACGGAATTAAATGTTCTGTCTGTCCGTTAAACAAAAGAATCAGCAAAATCGAAGCAAAGCCGAGAAAGATGATTCCGTTTGAATAGCCTAAGCGGTCTCCTCTAACCGTAAACATTCTCGGCATGTATTTATCCCGGGCCAGGTTAAACGCAAGCTGCGGGAAGGCTGAAAATCCGGTGTTGGCAGCCAATACTAAAATCATCGATGTCGTTCCCTGAATGAAATAGTATAGGAATGAACGCCCGAACGTTTCCGATGCGATCTGGGATACGACCGTTTCTTCGCTTTTCGGCATGATGCCGTAGCCGAAGGCGAGCACCGTAATTCCCGAAAACAGAACGGCAAGCAGGATTCCCATCATCAAAAGCGTGTTCGCGGCATTTTTCGGCGCCGGATCCCTGAAAGCCGGGATCGCGTTTGAGATCGCCTCAACCCCGGTCAAAGCTGAACAGCCTGATGAAAAAGCCTTGAGCAGCAAAAACAGGGACAGTCCGGCGACAGGCGTCCCGATTGCCGCATGCTCCGCCGGTTCAATTTGTCCGGTCATCAATTTAAAAATGCCCGCTCCGATAAGAATCAAGAGAGCCGCGACAAACAAGTAAACCGGATAGGCCAAAATCGAGGCCGATTCCGTTAATCCGCGCAAATTTAATATCATGATGAATAGAACAAGGACGACCGCAATGATCAGGTGGTACGGATGCAAAGACGGAATCGCCGATGTGATGGCATCTGTTCCCGCCGACACGCTGACTGCTACCGTCAGAATGTAATCGACGAGCAGTGACCCGCCTGCGACAAGCCCCGGATTTACTCCAAGGTTTTCCCTTGAAACGACATACGCCCCTCCACCATGCGGATAAGAAAATATGATCTGCCGGTAGGAAAGGATCAAAGCCGTCAAAAGAATCAAGACGCCCACCGCTATCGGCAATGAATACCATAATGCAGCAGTGCTGACGGCAGCCAAAACGATCAAAATTTGCTCTGTACCGTAAGCGACAGAAGACAAGGCATCAGATGACAATAAAGCAAGAGCCTTCGTCTTTGTGATCTTTTGTCCTGTCAGTTCTTTTGATTTCAATGGTTTACCGATTAAAAAGCGCTTTATTGTACTGTACATGATTTTGACTTCTCCTTTTTGCTGTTAATTTCCATATTTTTTCCGCACAAAAAAGCACAGAGGCAAACAGCCCCTGCGGAATCGGATTTTATTCCCAGGTGATTTCCCTCTCTCCTAACGCTTACGAGGTTAGCTGACGGATTCGGGCTCATGAGAGTTTGCCCTACCTTAAAAGGATTCACCCCACAAGGCAATAATATGCCTCAAAATGGTTCCCCCGCTCTGATTCAGATTAAGCGATTTTAATTATTCGTTTTATAGAGAGATCATACTCCCGTTTATGTCTGTTGTAAATACTTTTTTAGCATAAAAAAGCGTTTCTTTTGACCGGATTTTACGACATGGTTTCAAGCTTTGATTGATCGTCCTCTTTTTTCAAACTCGGGCTCGGTCTTCGCCGCCCGCTACTTGATAGGTCCAGCATCAATGTCGATCTTTTAAAGGGTTGCCGCAAAACTCAAGTAAGACCGCAAGCCCGGGGATAAAGTCTCCTGCAGCATATCGACTATTTTTTAACCGTTCTTTGTTTTTTGGTTGTCAGCGTATATTTTTTGATCATCATTCTTGACTAGTATAATAAAAACCTGCCGATTGGCAGGTTTTTGAAGTTATTGGTCAAGTTTCAGCTTCTTGAGCTGTTCGGCGAGCGCGTTGTTGATCGGTTCATCTTTGTTTTGTTTTTTCATGTAGGCATGTACGTCGCGTTTTGACGCTTTTGAGTTTTTGTCGTTTGCTCTGCGTTTTTCAAAAACGGACAGCTTCTCGCGGTGGCCGCAGACGCAGGCGAAGGTTTGGCCCTCCCCGTGGCCGCGCAGCTCCATGCGCTTGTGGCAGACTGGGCAGCGGGCGTTCGTCTGTTTGGCGACCGTTTTCCGGTGGCCGCATTCCCTGTCCTGGCAGACAAGCATCGTACCGCGCTTTCCGTTGACTTTCAGCATCAGCTTGCCGCAGTCCGGACAGTGTGTGCCCGTGATATTGTCGTGCTTGAATGTTTGATTGCTGCTTTTGATTTCCTTGATCGTCTGCTTCGTGTATTCTTTCATTTCCTTGATGAAAGCGGAAGACTTTAGCTTGCCTTTTGCGATTCCTGACAGCTTCTGCTCCCATTCGGCGGTCAGCGCCGGAGATTTTAAGTCTGACGGGACAAGCTCAAGAAGCTGTTTGCCTTTTGAGGTAATGAAAATCTCTTTTCCCTTTTTCTCGATCAAAAACGTATTGAACAGCTTTTCAATAATGTCGGCGCGGGTTGCGACCGTTCCGAGGCCGCCCGTCTCACCAAGGGTTTTGACGAGTTTTTTTTCCTCACCCTGCATAAATGCAGCAGGGTTTTCCATCGCGGACAATAGCGTTCCTTCATTGAAGCGGGCCGGCGGTTTCGTTTCCCCCTTTGTCTCCGTCAATGAGCGGACGGAGAGCGCATCGCCCTTTGCGAGCTTTGGAAGGGTCTGGTCCTTTTCTTCCTCATCATCGTCTTCATCAAAATAGTCATAGACGGCTTTCCAGCCTTGGGACTGAACGGTTTTCCCTTTTGCGGTAAACGTTTCGCCTCCGATTTCGGCAATGACCTTTGTTTCTTCATATTCAAACGGCGGCATCAGTACCGCGAGAAAACGCTTCGCGATCAGGTCGTACAGCTTTCTCTCTTTATCGCTTAAAGCGCCGAGCGCAAGCGGCTCTTCCGTCGGAATGATCGCGTGGTGATCCGATACCTTTGCATCGTTGACAAAGCTTTTGTTCGCTTTTATGCCGCGCTGCAAAATCCGGGTGACATGCTGGGCGTACGGCTTGACCTGCATCCCTTCCAGGCGGTCTTTTAACGTCGGGACGATGTCTTGCGAAAGAAATCTTGAATCCGTCCGCGGATACGTGACCAGCTTGTGCTGTTCGTAAAGCTTTTGCAGGACGGACAGCGTTTCCTTCGCGGAAAAGCCGAAGCGTTTGTGGGCATCCCTTTGCAGCTCTGTTAAATCATAAAGGCCCGGTGCAAAGCTCTTTTTCGCCGTTTTTTTCAGATCGGCGATCACGGCTTGTTTGCCTCGGAGAGCTCGTGCAAGCTGCGATGTAACAGATGCGTTGAATGTCCGGCTCTGCTTCGTTTTTTTGTCCTGCCAAGACAGCGTCATGCCGTCAACAGCGGCGCGCAGGCCGTAGTAAGGAACCGGCTTAAAGTTTTTGATGTCTTCCTCTCGTTTGGCGATCATCGCCAATGTCGGCGTCTGCACGCGGCCGCAGGAAAGCTGTGCGTTGAATTTCGTCGTCAGCGCCCTTGTCGCGTTAATGCCGACGATCCAGTCCGCTTCCGCGCGCGCCACCGCAGAATGGTAGAGGTTTTCAAATTCTTTGCCGTTCTTTAAGTTTTTAAATCCGTCTTTAATCGCTTTATCTGTGACGGATGAAATCCATAAGCGTTTCAAAGGTTTCGTGACCTTTGCCTTGTCGATGATCCAGCGGGCGACAAGCTCGCCTTCACGTCCGGCGTCTGTAGCAATCACGATATCTTTGACATCTTTTCTGACAAGCTGCGATTTGACCGCCTGGAATTGCTTTCCCGTCTTTTTAATGACGACGAGCTTTAAAGGCTCAGGGATGATCGGCAGGTCTTCAAGGCGCCATGATTGATACTCTTTTCCATAGCCTTCCGGATCCGCCAATGTGACCAAATGGCCGAGCGCCCATGTCACGATATAGCGGTCTCCTTCAAGGTATCCGTTTCCTTTTTTATGACACTTCAGGACGCGGGCCAAATCCCGGCCGACTGAAGGTTTTTCTGCTAAAACGACTGTTTTTGCCAAGTCCATCACTTCACTTTCTTATTCATCCATCCTTTTATTATAACAGATGACAAGGGTTCGTCTCTAACGTTCGAAATCCTTCGTTTTGATTTCTGAAAAAATGACATGCGTTACAGTCTGGGCATAAGGCGATGTTCGATTGATAAACGCTTCAACCTCTTCAAGATTTTCGGCGTTTATTTTCAGCATATAGCATGCCGCCCCTGCGATCCGGTAGCAAAATTCGATATTCGGAAGGCGTTCAATATACGCTTTAAACCTTTCGTATTCCCCGTTTTTTACTGTCGCCTCAATGATGCAGGAGACGGGGAGGCCGATTTTCTGATAATCGATGTCCAATGTGTATTGCTTAATGACGCCGAACGCTTCAAGCCGCCTCACCCTCTCGGTCACAGACGGAGCGGAGAGATTGATCTTGCGGCCGAGTTCTCTCATCGACAAACGGCTGTCTTTCTTTAATTCTTCTATGATTTTAAAATCGAGCTCATCTAAATTCATTTGCAACGAACTGCTCCTTTTTTCGTTTCGTTTTTTAAATATTTATAGATCTATCTTTACAAATGAAATTCCTATTTTCGCATCATTTAGATACTATTATGGAGAGGTGATCAGAATATGACAAGAATTAACCCTTCTGCAAAAGGAGAGACTCCGTTTCAGCGGCTGCTCGGGCATTCCGATTCCATTCTGTCAGCATGGACGGCTTTGGCAGACGAGCTTGCCGGGGACGGTTTGTTATCAAAAGAGCTGAAGGAGCAGGTGCGCAGAGTGCTTGCCCAGGGGAACGGCTGCGAATATTGCAAAGCGAAAGGAAAACCCGAGGCTTCAAATCTTGAAAAAACAAGTCTTGCGATGGGCTTTGCAGAAGTATTTCTATCAGAGAGGGACCGGGTCGGAGACAGCCAGTTTAAGGTGTTGAAAGAGATGTTTTCCGACGAAGAGATCTCAGAGCTTATAGCATTTATCTGCTTTACGACGGCACAGCAATATTTCGGGGCCTTAATGAAAATTCCGGCCGAAAAATAAACGTCTGCCTGTTCTATTTGTCCTTTTTTGGTCTATATTATAGAGGTAAAGATTGGACAAAAGGAGGTATTTCATGCTGCAAACGCCGATTGGCCGCCTTCGAGCGATGGGGTTTATCGAGGGCATGTCACTGCTTTTCCTGCTTTTTGTCGCTATGCCTCTGAAATATTGGGCGGGCTACCCGATGGCCGTCACGATTGCAGGCTCGCTTCACGGCGGATTTTTCATCCTTTATCTCATGGTCCTGTTGTATGCGACATTTGCCGTGAAGTGGTCGCTGAAATGGCCTGCCGCTGGTCTTGTCGCCGCATTTGTTCCGTTCGGGAACTTTCTGTACGACCGGGGCCTAAAAACGTATGATCAAAAATAAGATCCGCCGTATTATTCGGCGGATCACTCGTCAAGAAATTGCTGCAGGGCTTCTTTATTTTTTTCAAGATCCAAATCCAATACCGCGCCGTATGTCGGGACCGTTTTATTCGTAAACGACCCGTCAACAGGCAGCCTAAAGCTTTTCGTTTCCTTTGTGTCTCCCAACAAGAAATCTTTACCGACTGAAAAGATGACGCCGTTTGGAAGGTTTGTTTCAACATACGGGTCGACAAGGCCCAAGATCTTCGGTAGCCGCGCGATATTTCCGATATTCACCGCTTCTTTTTCCAGTTTTCCAAAGACTTCCTGCTGTCTTCTCACCCGTCCAAAATCGCTCTCCCTGTCATGCCTGAAACGGACATATCCGAGCAGTTTGTCGCCGTGCAGAACCTGCTTGCCGGGCTCCAGTGTCATGCCGATTCCGTATGACATCTTTTTCGGTACATTGACTTCAATGCCGTCAGGGGCCACCGCATCGACAATTTTGGCAAACCCTTTAAAATCGAGGACGGCGTAGTAGTTGATATTCAACCCGAAGTTTTCCTTAAGTGTTTTGCGGACAAGCTCAGGGCCGCCGAATGCATATGCTGCATTGATCTTTTGCTTGGGATGCCCCGGTATATCGACATAGCTGTCCCTCATGATCGAGATCAATTTAGGCTGTTTTTGTTTTTTATCATAATGAATGACCATCATCGAATCCGATCTTGAATGCTCTTCCCCTCTGGAATCGATTCCGAGCACGAGAACGTTCACTTCGTCCAAATCCGAGCCTTCACCGTTGAACTCGAACTGACCGTCATTTTTAAAGCTTCCGTCAGACTCTGCTAAACCTTGTTGGTATTCGTAGATGCTGTATCCCGTAACAGCAATGATAAGCAGCACAATGAACAGCAGCAGCCGTTTGATGATTTTCCGCCGTTTTTTCTTCTTCTTTTTTACCCTTACTCTTACTCTTTTCACATTATCCACTTTTATCACCGCCACAAATAGACTACCACAGGATGATCCAGCCGACAATTAATAAAAGAAAGCTGAAAGAGCATATTACATCCGAAATATTATTCTCTATACTTATTCATCTTACAAAACGAAATATTATGATGTGTTTTTCAATCATTTCGTTACATAACACCTACATCCATTTGGTCATCCATGCGATATAGTAAGATGCAGGTATAAACAAAAGCTGTGCGAGAACCGTTCCGGTTACCCTGGATACCGCCATTGTGACAGAGGCCCATTTCAAATAAACATAGCTCCGTTTCCCTTTGGCCACATCATCGGCCAGCACCGAAACCTTCGGATCGACAAACAGCGCAAGGAGCATCGTCGCCACTCCGTTGACAAGACCTGATGCCATCACAGCCGTTGTATGCCTTTCAGGAACGAGAACCCCGGCATAAAGAGCAGCGAGGACTCCGATCGTATAAATCGCAGTAATGACCATATTTAACACAAACAGCCGTTTCGGAATATAGCGGAGCTGAAAGCCTTTCATATAATGGACGGACGGTTTTTTCACGTATTGCCTGATGTTTTTCAGGCTCCTTTTCGTCAGACCTTTCCGAAACATGTGCAGAACGGAGCCGTTTTCCCCTGCCAAATGAACGATCGCCCTCGAAAAAACGGCGACGAATGTCGGCAAGAGCAGCATGCCGCAGATGGTTCCGACCGTCGAGCCGAAGATTAAAAAACGAAACTGCTGCCCCACGAGCGAAAGCGCATGAGCGCCTGCAACATCGACGAGCTTTCCTGTGACAGGCTGCTGAACCATGTTGGACATTCTCGAAACGATCACCATTACGTTAAACAGGGACAGAGCCGAGGCGATAAACCCGACCCTTGCCCCGGACAGCCGTGCCGCATAGGCCAATGTCTCGATCGAGTGAATCAGCAGCAAAAAAAAGAAAATCAAAAGCACTTTAGAAGTCAAAAAATCCATGTACGATTCCTCCAGTCTACAAGTAAGACTGTCTATCGGAGAAAAATGTTTCGCCAATTTAAAAACCGCTTCAGCAAAAGCCGAAGCGGTTCCCATTCGTTTTATTTTTTGAGCAAATAATATATCTATCATCATAAGATGACATTAGCATCTATCGTTCCGTTTGAAAGTAAACACCATGGAATTTCTGAAACCAAGACAACGAAAGCCCTACCTCTCAATCGTCCTTGCGGCTCCGAAGCCGCGCCAGTGTGAATTGTGAAACAAAAAGTCTTTTTTCCCTCTATCCTGTTAGGGGCGGTCAGAGGAAGAAAAACAAGCATCTTCTAAGAAAGAAAAAAGAAGTTTACTTTCCTTTTATTTGCTCCTTAGGCGCTGTCCTGTATTATACTACAGTTCCTCTCATTTGACAAACTGTTCGATACAGAGATTACAGATCAAGCGTTACGGGCGTGCTTTCCCCTTCATTCATGAGCCTGATTTCTGAAGGATGAATTTCGAGAACGGATAAGTTCGGATCGTCTTTTCCTTCAAACCAGCGGCTGAGCCGTTCATTCCACATTTGACCTTTCAATTCTTTCGAGCCGTTCAGCTTCGCCGTCCCTTCGATTTCAAGATAGGCATCGCCAAAGCCTTCTCCGTCATAGCCGAGCAGCACGTGGACATTCGGATTGTTTTCGATTTCCTCGGCTTTATGCGTCTCAACGCTTGTCGGGGTATAAAGCGTCGGCCCGTCGTGGAAAAAGGTCATATAGCGGGAATGGGGCTTGCCGCCTTCTACCGTTGCCAGCGATCCGACTTTGTGATGGTCGAGAATATCCAGCACCTTTTGTTTGATTTGTTCCTGATCCATGTCAGGATCCCTCCTTTTTATCATATCCATTGTTACTTTTCCACATCGTCTTGTATATTAAACAATCGACTGAGCCTGATGGACGGGACATCCCGATTACATAATACGGGCTATATATTTATCGCAGAGTGTTCCGAAACCGTTGATACCGGAGAAACGCTCTTTCGGGTAAAGGCACCCGAATGTACGGCGAAGCGGCCCCGAAGTTTGCGCGACTCGGACGTGTCACCGGAAAAACACGAAAGCTTGAACGGTTTTTTTCAGACGGAAAGTGCATCCAGCGATTCATTATAAAATCACGGAAAATAAATATTCCTTCGGCTTTATTTTGCCGACGGCACCTGCCGTATTCAGCCGTGAAGAAAAAAGCGAATGAGAGCATCTCCCATTCGCTAAATTCTTGGATCTGTAAAAACATCGTGTTCGTCTGTGCTCGTTGATGAAAACTCAGCAATAACCGCGCCATCCTTTCCGGCTTTGAACCAATGCTTTGTATTCGGCAGAATGGTATATTGCTCTCCGGGCGAGAGCCGGATTTCATGCCAGACGGTGAAATATTCGATATCTTCGCGGGGCGGAAGAACGGAGGGAGCGCGTGTTGTTTCTCCTTCAACATATAGATAGACGCTCCCGTATCTGCATCTGAACGTTTCTTCTTTTCCCTTTTCCCCGTTTACGGGAGGATGGCGGTGTTCAGGGCACGTTTGTTCAGGAAACAAAACGAGCTCCTTGGCACAGTAGCGGTCCGTATTGACGTAGACGAAGAGCTGAAGCCCAAGCTCATTCAGCCTGTCTAAGCCGTAGTCCATGATCTGGATTCGCTCCTTCTCGTCCTCCGTCAGTACGATACCCGCTTTTTGATAATATTGATTGACCGCTTCCTTTGTTACCTTCAATCTCGCTTCCCCCTCTTATGTCGAAATGAAGTCTCCTCCGTTTACATGCAGGGTTTGCCCCGTCATATAAGAGGAATCGTCCGAAGCGAGGAACACGTAGCAGCCGACATGATCGGCAGGCTGTCCCGGACGCCCCATCGGTGTATCCGTTCCGAATGATGCGACTTTCTCCGCTGAAAAGGTCGACGGGATAAGCGGCGTCCAAATCGGCCCCGGAGCCACCGCATTGACGCGGATGCCGTCTTTTACAAGCGCCATCGCCATTGACCGTGTAAAGGCATTGATCGCTCCTTTGGTCGCCGTATAGTCGATCAGCTGCGGGTTTCCGCGGTACGGATTGATCGATGTCGTATTGATGATCGCGCTCCCCGGCTCTAAGTAGTCAATTGCTTTTTTCGTAAAATGGAAATACGAATAGAAATTGGTTCGAAACGTCCGTTCGAGCTGCTCGGCGGAATCTTTAATGCTGTTTTTCGGATGCTGTTCAGCCGCATTGTTGACGAGGATGTCGAGCCTTCCCAATTCGTTCACCGTCCGTTCGACCGCATCGACGCAGAATGCCTCATCCCCGACATCACCGGGAAGAAGCAGGCATTTGACGCCTTCTTTTTCAACTCTTGCTTTCGTCTCCTGGGCATCCTCATGCTCATTCAAGTACACGATCGCAATGTCTGCTCCTTCTTTCGCATAAGCGACTGCGACAGCTCTTCCGATTCCGCTGTCGCCGCCCGTGATGAGCGCGACTTTCCCCTTAAGTTTATCCGTTCCGATATGGTTTTCATTTTCGTAGACAGGACGCGGATCCATCGCGCTTTCGATGCCGGGCTGGCGGTCCTGCGTTTGCGCCGGCTGCCCTTCTGTCTGCCGATTGCGTAAATCCATGATACATTCCTCCTTTTTGATGGTGCTACTACACAATTAACCGCGCGATGCTGTGAATAAACATGCGTATATGCCAAACAAAAAAACCCGGATCACTTGGTCCGGGCGTCTTCACCATTTTTTATCCTGAAGGAATGTGTGAAACAGAATGTTCAGCCTTCTGTAGAGCAGGTCGGCGTCACCTGTTTCATATGCGGCGAGGCTGTCGTCGCTCTCAATGATTGAGGAGCTGATCGAGCTTAAAAGCTCGGCTCCTTCAGGCGAAATATCAGCGGGTGCAAGCATGATGAGCATCCTTGTCATCTTGACGGTACTGCCGTCCATGCCCTTGATGTCATACGGCGCAGTTAAGTCGACGGCTTTGAAAACAGGAACGATTGCCGCCTCCGTTTTTAAATGAAACAAGGCGAACGATGTGCCGGGTATACCGAGGCCCCCCAGTGCTTCGCGCTTCAGAAGCCCCTCCGCCAAATCGCCGGCATCGGTGATCAAACCTTGATCTTTCAGGCGCGCGCACAGCCGTTTAACCGTCTGTTCATGGCTCTCCGCCGTCTCCAGCACGTCGACGGAAAAATGGCTTAGGATATGCTGGATCGCCGTCGCGTACTGATTGATTTTAGCGGCGGTTCGGAGCATATCCGGGAATGGCGCGGGCTCTTTTTGTTCGGCACGTTTTTTTTGAAGAATGAGCGGAATTTTCCGGGTGAGCTGGTGCTTGACGTGTTTGACGTCTTCTTCGTCAAGGAGCGGGCTGACGATGACGTAGTCGATCCCCTCGTACGGAATCGGCACGGTCGACACGATGATGTCATAAGCGCCGGCATCCTTCGTTTTCAGTTCCATCACCGAAGAGATGTCAAAGGATGCGATTTCAGGAAGCTCTTTTTTCAGCCTTGACGCAAGCATCTTTGATGAACCGATTCCGCTTGAACAAATGACGAGCGCATTGATGTGTATTTTTTCTTTGTTCATTTCAAGCGCAGAGCCGAAGTGGAGGACGATAAACGCAATCTCTTCATCCGGAAAATGCATTTCCGGAAAGAATCGTTCGACGCCTTCTTCGATGGCCATGAATAAAAGAAAATAGTCTTTTTTTATCTGCTCTTGTAAAGGGTTGTGAATCGTCATTTTTTCTTTGATCCGGACGATGGCCGGCTCAAGATGGGCGATCAGCCCTTCATAGAGCGATTGATTGTCATTTAGATTCAGACCTGTTTTTTGCGAGATGAAATCGATCAGCTTTTTCGTGCGCAAGGCGGTGTCAAGCTCAATGTCTTCCGCCCTGTAGTCTTTTTTATAGCTTCGGTTGGCGCTTCTGAGGTGCATCGTAATATAGCCGGCCTCTGCATCTGGTATCTTGACATGGAACGCTTCTTCGAGCGCTTCGGCAATCGCGAGGGCGAGCTCGAATTCTTTCGTGCTTTTCAGCTCCGCCAGTTCCTCTTCGTTCATATTGATGACTTCGCCAAGCTCGATTCGCTCGATTGCAAACGTCAAGTGAACGACGAGGGCGATGTACGCGCTGTCAGAAAGCGAGAGGCCGTGCTGTTCTTTTGCCCGGGACAGCACTTTTTCAGCCTTGAGCAATTTCCCCCTGCTGACGACTCCGAATATTTTTTCCGGCGTCTGGTTCTTGCCCTTAATATTCATTTCAACCGTCTCTAAAAATTGCTGTACATCGAGCTTGTCCGCTATTAAATTGCCGACGATTTTTCGCTTGGCATCTTCAGGTCCCCTCAGTTCAATCCCGTAGCCTCTCTTTCTGATCAAGGAAAGGCCGAACGGGGCAATCCATTTTTCCAGCTCATCGAGATCGTGGCTGATGGTCGCGGCGGTCACCTGCAAATCGCTGGCGATCGTATACAGCTTGATCGGCTCTCCTGCTTCAAGCATCGCGCACAAAATCAGGAGCTTTCGTTCATCAGAGCTGTATTCCACAAGGCTGTCATGTGAGAGGGCATTTAACAGCCTCTGTTTATCGCGGGAAGAGCCGACGAGCTTCAGGCCTTTGCCCGGCTGTTTATCAAGCTTGAGCCGATATTCTTCAATGACTGATTTAACCGCTTTCAGCTCGCGGTGGACGGTTCGTGTGCTGACCTCAATATAATCGGCGATGTCGCCGACCTTTACATAACGGTTTTGGTGTAACAGATATTTAATGAGTTTTTGTTCCCTTGCTGTCATGTACATAAAGCGCCGCCTCCGGTGATTATCGTTTTCGAAGTGCAAGTGGATCACGGGAATGCTGCCGGGGAGAATGACTACCTTATCATAAATTGCTTACATAAAATCTTCAATTCAAACTAATTAAATTTTTGATAACGGTAAATGGAAGCATCGGCGATGACGATGCTTCCAGATTAGGCTGTGTATTTTTCCATCTCTTGATGCAGGCCCGGCGTGTTCGCAACCCGTCACTATTTCTCCACATGCTTCAAGATCAGCGGCACCAATGGATCTTCCGCTGCAAGCCCGCACACTTCGCCGAGAACGCCCCTATAGCCTTTCTCACGAATCATGCTTTGGAGCCGGACTGCTTCCGGATCATCCGCGAAATCAAATTGCAGCGCCCGGGCGATTCCTTCGGCTAAATGAACCGGCTTCACATTCAGGCTGCTGAGCTTTCGGGCGGGGCGGATCAGACGGTCGTGTTCGCCGAGCTTGCGGAGCGGCGATCTTGCCACACGGGTGATGTCGTCTGATATAAACTCATTTTCAAAGCGGCCGATGATTTTTTTGATATAGCTCTGATGCTCTTCTTCCGAAAAGCCGTATGTTTGGATCAGATACTGCCCTGTTTCTTCGAGCGCCCTGGCCAGCGTCTCGCGGACTTCAGGATCGCAGACGGCGTCTCTGATCGTTTGAAAGCCTTTTTGATAACCGGCATATGCTGCGATGGCATGCCCGGTATTTACGGTAAACAGTTTTCTTTCAATGTAAGGAGCAAGGTCTGATACATACGTCACTCCTTCTATATCTGGCACTTCTCCGGCAAAAGCGGTTTTATCGACCACCCATTCAAAGAAAGGCTCGACAGACACTTTCAGCGGATCGTCGTGCTGCTGAACCGGCACGATCCGGTCTACCGCGGAGTTTGGAAATCCGACAAGCGTACTGAGCACCTTCTTCTCTTCTTCAGTTAAATAAGAGAAAACGGCTTCTTTTAAATGGTCGCTTCCGCCGATCATATTTTCACAGGCTACGATATTTAAAGGTTTTTTGTTTTTGCTGAGACGTCTTTTCAGCCCTTCTGCCACAGACCCGGCAATCAGTTTCAGCACTGAAGGCCCAACGGCTGTCGTCACAAGGTCGGCCTTGGCGATCCATTCGTATAATTCTTCAGGCTGTTTGCCGCTGTTGATTGCCTGTACTGGGCCGATCGTTTCCGTTTGCCTTGATAGATCGGCGAGCTCGACAGAATAGCGGCGTTTTTCGTTCAGTTCATTGATCACCGCTTCGTTCACATCTGCAAAAACGACGTCATACCCCGATTTTGTAAGCAGGGCCCCGATAAAGCCGCGGCCGATGTTACCTGCACCGAAATGCAAGGCGATCATAGCTGGTCACCTTCTTCAAAAACCGCTATCAGTTCAGCTTCGTCTTTCGCATTGATCAGTCGTTCGACGTTGTCGGCGTCAGAGCAGACGATCGCAATCTTTGAGAGAATGTCAAGGTGTTCATCGTTTTTCCCGGCAATGC
This sequence comes from Bacillus sp. JJ675, assembly GCF_036963165.1. NCBI lineage: Bacteria > Bacillati > Bacillota > Bacilli > Caryophanales > Bacillaceae > Bacillus > Bacillus sp. JJ675. The sequence continues at coordinate 25,280 of NZ_JBALMR010000023.1, forward strand.
CGAATACGACTTTCGCAATGTTTCCTTCACCGTATTCGACGCCATCAGGAATTTGAATGACCGAAATTCCGGAGTGGAGCACTTCCTGCTTCCCATCCTCCGTTCCGTGCGGAATGGCAATCGCGTTGCCCATATAAGTGGAGGATACTTCCTCTCTCGCAAACATTTTTTCTATATAATCAGCCGTGACATAGCCGTTTTCGACGAGAGCCTCCCCGGCAAGACGGATCGCGTCCTTTTGGGAAGCGGCAGATTGGTTTAAGCGAATGTTTTCTTTTGCAAGTACTGGTTTCATTAGGACATCACTCTCTTTCGTACATGTTGTGTGAGCCTGGTGAACAGGCTCACGAATTTATTAGCTAAGTTGATCGATTAATTCGTCGTATTTTGGACTATTGAGAAAATTTTCCACCGAGATATGTTTTGCGTTTGGAAGCTTGGCCTTCGCACGATCTGTCAAATCCTTATGGGTGATGACGATGTCTGCATCATCCGGAAGATTGTTGATCGACGTATTGGTCACTTCTATATCCAGTCCGGCTTTTTTCACTTTATTTCGCAAAATGGATGCGCCCATTGCGCTTGAGCCCATTCCTGCATCGCACGCAAAGATGACTTTGCTGACGTTTTCCACATTGATTTGCTGCTCTTCAGCTTGCTCTTCTTCGGCATTTGTCAAGGCGGAAACGGCTTGGCTCTTCTTCCCTTTCATCTGCTGCATCTTTTCTGCTGCCGCTGTTAAATCTTCTTCTTCGGCAGCTTTGGACGTCTTTAAAATGAGTGATGCGACGATAAATGAGACAGCTGTTGCCACAAGCACGCCCAGGATGATGCCGATGTGATTTCCTTTCGGCGTCATCGCCAGAACCGCGATAATGCTTCCCGGAGAAGGAACGGCGGCAAGTCCGGCGTTAAAAATAGAGAATGTCAGAACGCCGCTGGCGCCCCCTGCAATCGCTGCCAAAATCAAAAGCGGTTTCATCAAAATATAAGGGAAGTAGATTTCGTGAATCCCCCCGAGAAAATGGATGATCGCAGCGCCTGGGGCCGTTTGTTTTGATGCGCCCCTGCCGAAAATCATGTATGCCAAGAGAATACCAAGCCCGGGTCCCGGATTGGCTTCAAGCAGGAACAGAATCGATTTCCCCGTTTTTGCAGCTTCTTCAATTCCAATCGGGCTTAAAATGCCGTGGTTGATCGCGTTATTTAAAAACAGAACCTTTGCCGGTTCGACAAATATGCTCGCCAGCGGCAGCAAATTCGCATGTACGATCACTTCAACCCCTGCGGCCAATGTTTTATTCAAACCGAGCACGACCGGACCGATCGCCATAAATGCGAGTGCCGTCAGAATAAATCCGACGATTCCGGCCGTAAAGTTGTTAATGAGCATCTCAAAGCCGGAACGAACTTTATCTTTAAAGAGCTTGTCTGTCTGTTTGATCAAATAACCGCCGAGCGGCCCCATGATCATGGCGCCGAGAAACATCGGAATATCAGCTCCGACGATGACCCCGATCGCAGCCGTCGCCCCGACGACGCCCCCGCGGTGGTCGTACACCATCTTACCGCCGGTGTATGCGATCAGAAGCGGCAGCAAATACTTGATCATCGGGTCTACCAATGTAGCAAGCGCTTCATTTGGTATCCAGCCTGACGGGATAAATAGAGCGGTAATAATCCCCCATGCGATAAATGCGCCGATATTCGGCATGATCATGCCGCTCAAATGGCTCCCGAACCGCTGAATTTTCACCTTTACACCTGATTGCTGTTTGTCTTGCATTGCATAACCCTCCTTTATTGTCCTTTCATGGCGTTAAAAAAATAATGTCGAATAATGTCGGCCTTGCTTTTATGTTAAAACGCTTACACCCCTTGGCTCAATTGAAAGAAAGCGCTACTTTGGCATGGGCGGTGTGACAAAATTTAAGAAGCTTTTAAATCAAGCTCCCGTCGAACGCATAAAAAAAAGACCTTCTTTGTATAGAAGGCCTTTCTTAACATTCTTCAATTTTCAACGGTTTATAACCGGCTTCTCTCAGCTTTTCCGCAATCGCTTCGTATCCCGCGCTGTTCGGGTGAACCTTGTCAAACGATAAGTATTCCGACTCATGTCCTTTAAAAACCGAATGTATGTCGACAACCTTGACATAAGGCGCTGCTTGCAGCTGTTGTAAATGAGCGTTAAAACCGGAAATCCATTTTTCCGCTAATTCGATTTCCGGAAACGGATTGTATAAGTTGAGCAGCCGGATAAAGTACCTCTCATTTTTCTCTTTTAATTCCCTGATCTTTTTCAGCATTGCTGAATAGTTTTTCTGACAGTGTGAGGAAGCTTCCAAAAAAACGTGCTGATCCTTTTCTCTTTTATAAGCTTCGAGAGATTGGATCAGATCGTTTCCGCAGCCTGTTATCGTGATGGCATCCGCTTTGTCGATGTGGTTCCTGATGAAAGGGCGGTCAAGCATGCTGAGAATTTCGGCTGTTGTAAGACCCGATTTAGCGAAGACCGCTAACGTAACGTTCTGCTTCAAATCTTCTTCCATTTTCTTTTTGTAGCGCGGAACGAATCCCGGTTGAAAAAAGCCGGCACCGACTCCGACGGTTAAGGAATCGCCGAGAGCGGTATATACAATTGCCATATCCTTTTCCCCCTCTGATTTTGCCGCATCTGCCGCGGCAGCTACGATATATGTACTCATAGGCGGGTGAAAAGGATACTGCTTTTTCTTTAAAAACCCAATTTCCTTGAAATCTCAAGCGCAGCCTGTCTGACTCTTTCCGTCAAATACGGAAGCCGGTCGTTTTGAAAGCGGGCTTCAAATCCGGCAATGCTGATGCCTGCTACGATCTGGCGTTTATTGTTAAAAATCGGCGCAGCGATGGCGGAAGTGTAGTCTTCAAGCTCTGAATGACTGACGGTATAACCGCTCCGGTACGATTCATCCAGGACGCGTGCAAGCTCGTCCTTATCGCGGATCGTTCCCGAGGCGATCGGCACCAAATCGGTTTTCCTGATATACTCGTCCCGCTCCTCCCGCGGAAGAAACGTCAGGATGCTCCTTGCACAGGCTCCTGCATACAGCGGTGACCGCCTTCCGATTGCCGTGTAAAGGCGGACCGTATGCGTTCCTTCTATTTTTTCTATGTACATCGCTTCATCGCCCTCTCTGACGATTAAATGGACGGCTTCATCGACTTCATCGCGCAGTTTTTCCATGACGGGCAAAGCGATTTTCCGGATATCAAGCCTGTCGGAGACGAGCTGGCCGTACTGCAGAAACAGCAGCCCCAACGCATACATCCCGTCTTCATCTCTGTCAAGAAACCCCATATCTTCAAGCGAACGGACCATGCGGTAAACAGACGTTTTCGGCATGCCTGTAAGCTCAATCATGTCATTGAGCGAGAGCTTTTCCCTCGTCAAAAATAGATTGAGCAGAGTCATGGCTTTGACAACCGTTTTATTCTTGCTTTCCATCCCTTCCCCTCCTGAGATACATCATACCATGTATTCAAGCTTTATTCTGGCAGCAAGTTCAACGATTTTTGTCTCTCTTTCAATGAACAGGCGCTCCGCTTCCTCAAGCGCAACCGGCTGAAATTGCAGCTGCTCTCCCGGCATCAGCTGTGTAACGGCTGAACGGTCGGCAGAAATCACATGGGCGATTCGCGGATAGCCGCCGGCCGTCTGCCTGTCTGCAAGCAGAACAATCGGATTGCCGTCAGGGGGTACCTGAACCGTTCCGAAAGATACGGCTTCAGAAATCATTTCAAGGGGGCTTTTCAACTCAAGCGGATCCCCTTCAAGACGATATCCCATCCGGTCTGATTTTGCCGTCACGCGGAATGTGCCTGACATCAATCGCTCCTGTGAAGCATCTGTAAACTGATCGAACTGTTCGCCTTTGATGACGCGGATTACCGGGTTCTTCTTCAGCGGGAGAAAATAGCGGTGATCGACGGACCAGTTCGGTGCGGCAAATCCGCGGGTTTGGCGGTTAGATGCAAGCTGTTCTCTGATGTTTTCCGCTAAAGGCGTGGTCTCCCCGGCCGTTAAGCAGTCGCCTTTTTGCAGCGCTCTTCCTTCAAATCCGCCGATTCCGGCCCTCACGTACGTGCTTTTGCTGTCCATGACGGACGGGACGTCGATTCCTCCGGCAACCGCCATATAAGCGCGGCTGCCCCGCTTCGTCATTCCGAAGTTCAGAACGCTTCCCTCCCCGACAAGGACCGGTCGCCACAGAGGCACTTCCTCATCATTCACCATCAGCGAAAAATCAGCTCCCGCCACCGCTATCAACGTCGTTTCGGCAAAGCGGAGAGACGGCCCCGGCCCCATCAGCGTCACTTCAAGCGCCGCTTCATTCCCGCCGTTTCCGGCCAGGAGATTGGCGATGCGCAGCGAGTCCGCATCCATCGCTCCGCCGACGATGACGCCGTATTTTTGAAATCCGGTGCGCCCGAGGTCCTGAACCGTCGTCATAAGACCGGGCTTCAACACTTCTATGCTCACGATTCTCCCTCCTTTAATCTGTCGTACTCTTCTTCCGTCACGCGGACAAATTTGACAATATCCCCGGCTCTCAAAAGGGTCGGCGGCTGTTCGTGAGGTCTGAACAGATCAAGAGGCGTATTGCCGATAAGCTGCCAGCCGCCCGGTGTTGACAGCGGATAAACGCCGGTCTGCATGCCTGCTATTCCCACAGAACCGGCCGGAATAGCCGTCCGCGGGGAAGAACGCCGCGGAGCCGCTATTTTTTCAGACATTCCGCCTAAATAAGGGAAACCCGGCGCAAAACCGAGCATATACACGAGGTATTCCCCCGCTGTATGGATGTCGATGACTTCTTCGGGAGTCAGTCCGTTGATCCGGGCCACTTCCTCCAAATCCGGGCCGAAGCGGCCTCCGTAGCATACGGGGATTTCGACCGTCCGGCTTTCGGTTTCTTCCTCGGCGGTCATCTCTTCGAGGCATTTTTGAATGAAGGCTTTTACTTTTTCATACGGAGAATCGAATGCGGGGCCGCCTTTCATCTGCTGATAGACTTCAAACGGATGATAAAAAACAGTCACGCTCGTAAAGGCCGGTACACATTCAATAAAGCCCGGAAACGGATGATGTTCAATATGTTTTGTTAATGCGCTTACCAGTTGGTGTGTCCGTTCATTAATTTCCGTTCCAAGCTGGATGAGGACCGCCGCATCCCCGAGCGGTGCCATTTTAACGTCAGATCGATTGTTCAATTTTACATCACCTTGCCTTTCCTCCCCAAAATCAAAAATCAATACAGAAGCATCGTCCTGTATTGATTGCAAACATGTTATAAAACGCCAAGCTGCTCATCCCGAATATCCGTAATCAGCATATGCCCGGGCGCATGCGTGATCACAAGCTCCGGCTTGACATGCATTGCTACAGCCTGAGGCGTGACACCGCATGCCCAAAACACCGGAACTTCCCCTTCTTTGATCGTCACCGCATCGCCGAAGTCAGGATGTGCAATGTTTTTGATGCCTATGGCTTCAGGGTTTCCGATATGGACCGGACCGCCGTGGACGGCGGGAAACCTTGATGTGACCTGAACGGCCCGCACCGTCTGTTCTTCCGGAACCGGTCTCATGCTGACGACCATCGGTCCTTGAAACCGCCCGGCTTTGACACAAGGAATATTCGTTTGATACATCGGAACATTTCGGTTTTCTTCAATGTGTCTGACAGGAATTCCGTTATTGAGCAAAGCTTGTTCAAACGTAAAGCTGCAGCCGATCAAAAAACCGACCATGTCATCCTCCCATAAGGACGTGATATCTGTCACCTCATCCGTCAGTTCGCCCCGCCTGTAGACGCGGTATCTTGGAAAATCGGTCCGGATATCGGCGCCGGGCGCAACGATGGACGGAACGGGAGAACCCGGTTCGGTCACATCGAGTATCGGGCACGGCTTTTGATTCCGCTGGCAAAACAGAAGAAATTCAAACGCCAGCTCCTTTTTTAAAATAACCAAATTGGCCTGGGCGTAGCCTCCGGCCATGCCGGCCGTCGGTTCTGAAAGCTTGCCTGTACGGATCAAGCCGCGGATTTCTTCAGGCTGCATCATTTGTAAGTTTCAATTGATCATCCCCATAATTTTGGAATTTCAGTGACCAGCGTAATGCCGCCCATAACCGCCATGATGATCACGACGATAATCCCGGGAACCGTAAGCCAAATCGGATGTCTGTAATCTCCGACGATGTCTTTTTTATAAGCGCCGATTAAAAGGGCGCCGAGTGCGATCGGCAAAATCAAACCGTTCAAAGCTCCGGCAAGCACCAGCAGGTTGACGGGTTTTCCGATCGTTACAAAACAAAGCGTGGAAATGACAATAAACCCGATGATAATGGTGCGCGAATTTTTTTCAATTTTAGGCGAAAATGTTTTAAAAAAGGATACAGAGGTATAAGCTGCCCCGACAACTGATGTAACGGCGGCCGCCCACATGACGATCCCGAACATTTTATAGCCGATATTTCCCGCAGCAAGCTGAAAAACTGAAGCAGGCGGATTGTCAGGGTTGATTTGCAGTCCCTTTGATACGACGCCGAGAACGGCCAAAAAGAGTGCAATCCTCATAACCGTAGTAATTAAAATACCGGAAATAGAGCTTTTCGTTACTTGAGGAATCGAATCCTTTCCTTTGACGCCTGCATCAAGGAGACGGTGTCCTCCGGCAAATGTGATATAGCCTCCGACAGTTCCGCCGACAAGCGTCACAATCGAAAGGATGTCGATATGATCCGGAACCACCGTTTTCACAAGCGCCTCTCCGACCGGCGGGTTTGTCGTAACGGCTACATAGACGGTCAGCAGGATCATCACGGCACCAGCGATTAAAGTAAACCGGTCCATCGCTTTTCCGGCTTCTTTAATCACAAAAATTAAAATCGCGATGACAGCGCTGATGAGCGCTCCTGTCTGCGGAGAAACACCGAATAAAACCTGCAGCCCGAGTCCGGCGCCGCCGATGTTCCCGATATTGAAGGCCAGTCCGCCCAAAACGACGAGGACTGCTACAAAATAGCCGAGGCCCGGAAAGACGAGGTTGGCGATTTCCTGTCCCCTTTTTTCAGAAGCTGCGATAATTCTCCATACATTCGTTTGTGCGATAATATCTAAAATAACGGAAATTAAAATGACAAAACCGAAGCTTGCGGCCAAGCTTTGCGTAAATACCGTCGTTTGCGTCAAAAATCCGGGTCCGATTGCAGATGTGGCCATCAAAAAGGCCGCACCTAATAATAATGTCCAGTTGCTTGAAGCTGATTTTGTTTTTTTATTTTGCTCCAATTCGCATTCCTCCTTCTGCCAGCATCATGTTGAAAAAGCTTTAATTGTAATGTCCGCCTGTTCGAGCTCTTTGCGGATCTTTTTCGCAAATTGCAGGGCGTGTTCCCCGTCGCCGTGGATGCATACCGTATCGGCTTTGAGACTGACATCGGTTCCCTGGCGGCTGCGGACTTTCCCTTCCCTAACCATCCGGATCACCTGGCTGACGGCTTCATCATCATCTTGAATCAGCGCATCACCCTGCGTACGCGGAGTCAGCGTCCCGTCTTCCTGGTATGTACGGTCGGCGAACACTTCATGAGCGGTTTTCAGGCCGGCTCTTTCCCCGGCTCGGACGAGCTCGCTCCCCGCCAGGCCGAACAGGATCAGCTCAGAATCTGTATTGTATACCGCTTGAGCAATAGCATCCGCTAATTCTCTGCTTTTTGCCGCCATATTGTATAGCGCTCCGTGAGGTTTTACATGCTGCATTTTGACGCCTTCCGCTTTTAAAAATCCAAAGAGCGCGCCAATTTGATAAACGACGAGATCATAAGCTTCCTGAGGCGTGATCGCCATATTACGCCGGCCGAATCCGGCTAAATCCGGAAGTCCGGGGTGCGCGCCGATTTGAACGCCTTTTTCCGCCGCCATTGCGACGGTTTTCCTCATCACGCTTGGATCTCCGGCATGAAATCCGCAAGCGATGTTAGCCGATGTGACAAACGCCAGAATATCTTTGTCCAAACCGATTTGATAGGCGCCGAAGCTTTCTCCCAAATCGCAGTTCAGATCAACATGATTCATCAAATCCCCCCCTATTGATTCGCACAATTCGTCGAAATGTTGTTTTTCCCCTTTTTTGTTCCGATTTTCGGAACTTTAATTCCGAATAATCAAACATAATTTGATTATAACAGGGATTAGCTTTCTTGGCATCACATTGTCAGAAAAGCTCACATAAAATAAATCGTTTTTACTACGCATCATTCCGTCCGAAGAACCGTTTCTTCCGGCGTGTTTGCTTATTTTATACGGAATTCGTTTTTTTAACATGCTCAATAAAAAAAGAGCCGTTTCAGCTCTTTTTTATTGTTATCTCAGCACCCAATGCCTGATCGCTTTCGCGACGCCATGGTCTGTATTTGTATCCGTAATCCAGTCCGCCGTCTCTTTGACGATATCCTGGGCATTGCCCATTGCTACACCCAGCCCTGCCTCTTTAATCATGGCGATGTCATTTAAGCTGTCGCCGACCGCCATCACATTCTCCATTGTAAAGCCGAGGCGCTCGGACACTTTTGCCAAAGCCGCCGCTTTATTGATGCCGATCGCATTGACTTCGATGTTCGTCGGGCTGGAATTGGTGACTTCGAGCTCTTTGTTCTTTTTCAGCTCCTCCAATACCCGGTTCCTCACCTCGGCATCCGGAATGTCAAACCCGAATTTCAGCCATTCATATGAATGGATATCTTCGGGAAATTCGCCTCTCCATACTTTATCAACGCTCGCCGCCCAAAAATCGGTATTATGCAGATTCCTTAACTCCCACATCATTTTCACATGATCAGGATGAAGCAGCTGTCGTTCGACCAGCTGAAAGGAGGAATCCCAGATTTCGCTTCCGTTTGCCGTGATCAGGAAAGAAGACAGCTTCAGCGATTCCGCGAATTCACGGCACGTCATCAGCGTGCGTCCGGTGCTGAGCACGACATAAACCCCTTTTGCCTCGGCTTCTTTTATCGCTTTCCGATTTTCTTCCGAAATGGTCTGTTCATCATTCAACAGCGTCCCGTCCATATCCAATGCAACAAGCTTTACATCTATTCGATCTTTTTGACTGACTGCCACGATATAAAATACCTCCACTTTTTTTAGGCTCCTTATATTCTAATATAAAAATCGCCCGGGACAAAGAAATCGCGACAAAAGCCTCTCTCATAATATATGATCGCATTCTTTTTGCACGATTGTCAGGCTGCCATTTTAAGAAGAAACCGAGCAATAGCGGCAGTTCAGATCACCAACATGAAGATTAAAACATTATTTCATACTTGAAAATGCCATTTTGTAAATATTTTGTCATTTCATCTTTATCCTCCCATTCCAAAAATCGGTATAATTATTGTCGAGAGTATAATGATTCCATATGAAAAGAGGGATTTTTGTTGAAAAAATGGTTGATGGCAAGTGCGGCAAGTGCAGCAGTTCTTTTTGGTACATTTTCATCGGGCATTCCGGGTCTTCCCGGTGCAGGCGCTCAAGTGGCAGAAGCGGCTTCAAAGCTGCCTAAGGGGATCGGCGGGCGCGCTTATTTGAACAGTACAGGCTCTATTTTCACGGCTAAGATCCAGCTTCCGAGCAATATTGAAGTTGCAAACGCGACTGCTTATATTTATTCAGGCTTCAGCGCGAAAAACGGAACCGAGTCGGATATCGGCCTTCAATACAGCACCACCTACAAGGTCTGGAAGCCGCTCATGAAAGTCGGTTCAAAAAATGAGGAAACGTATATCGAAGGAAAAGAGCAATTCACATATACGAAAGGCTTTCGCCCCGGAAGCACGGTGCAAATGACGATTTATAAAAATTTGAACGGCAATACGCGTGCAACTTTCTGGGGAACGAACAATGACGGTTATACCGGCCGCATCATTATGGAAATTCAAGGAACGAACATCAGCACTCTTTTAAGATGGAAAACGCTTGCCACTGCCGCGGTATCGTCTGAAAGTCAGCGCGATGCCATCAGAGCCAACTTTTCAGCCGCTTTTAACGGCATAACAATCGACAATAAAGCGGTCACGCCTGTCGTGGATACGCAGGACTTTGCAACGGTTGTCCCTTCCGGAAACAACGTCACGATCTCTGTCAAAAAATAAAAAAAGCCGCCGGCAATACCCGGCGGCCTCAGACCGTTGACAAA